>JBFIHP010000353.1:0-4296 GCA_041601735.1 Planctomycetota bacterium
CGGGCCGGGCGTCGGCCAGGGGGAGAGCCGCTCCGTCGGGGCGGCGTTCCTGCGCGGACCGCCTCGCTCAGTCGATCGCGAAGACCTCGTAGGTCTCGACCACGCGCATCTCGCCCGCGGGGAAGTGCACGGTCTGGATGCGTTCCCGAGGCCGGCCATCGGCGTCGAAGCGCAGCTCCGCATCGGCGACGAAGTCGCCCCCCCAGAAGATCTTGAGGGCAAGGTCGAGCGCACCTCTCTCCTCGAAGCAGAGGCAGGCCGCGGCCTCGCGAAAGCCGCCGCGGGCGCCCTCGGGCTCGAGGCGTCCCGTGAGGCGCGCGATGTTGTGCAGGAGACCCATGCGGGTCAGGCCGAGGAGCAGGGCCTCGTCGAGGAAGGCCGGCATCGGGACCTCACGCCGGTCCTCGTTCGCCTCCAGGATGAGCAGCCCCGGGTCTTCGACCAGCAGCGCGAGACGGACCTCGTCGCCGGCGAAGGAACCCGCGACGTTCAGGCTTCGCCGATGATCGGGTCCCCGCCGGTAGTCGCCGCGCAGATCGCTTTCGATCAGGCCCTCGCCCCGGATCGAGAAGACGAGGCGGAAGTCCTCGGCGGCGAGGAGATCGCTCTCGAGCTGATCGAAGCGCGTGCCCGGCGGAGGGAGCGCGGCGACCGCCGCATCGCCCGAGGCTACCGTCGCCGCAGGCGGAGCGGCTGCCGCGCAGGCCCCGAGCGTGACCGAAAGGACGACGGCGCCGAGGCGGAGCGTCGCCCTCAATTGATCGCGATGGCGACGGCCATCGCAGCGCCGATGACGAGGAAGATGAGGACGTACTCCCAGTTGAATTCGTCGTCGCCCGGCGCGCCGAGTTCGCCCCGAGCTTCGGCGAGGCCGGCTTCGGTCACGAGCGCGGACGCGGCGTCGAGTTCGGCGAGATCGCCGGCATCGAGGGCCACGAAACCCGCGGGTGCGGCCGTCAGGGTCGCAGCCGTCTCCGCGGGGACCGGGCGGGTCGCGGGCTCGAAGGCCAGTCCGGAGGCGAAGAGCAGCAAGAGGACACTCAGACCGAAGGCCGGTTGATTCAACATCGCGTTCTCCTCACAGGGGGCCGGGCAAGTCCCGGGCCTCCCTCACATGGTCAGCGACTCGGGCAGGGCGAGGATCAGGAGCCTCTCCCGGAGTCGCCACAGTCGTTCGAATTCCGTCGTCGCCAGGGCGGCGAGCCGACCGTCCGGGCGCTGGACGATCAGGGAGTCGGTCGGTCCGTCGCGGCCGACCAGGAGGACCCAGATCGGACCCCTCGCGATCTCGATGAGCGCGAGAAGCGGTCGCCCCTTGTCGAGGTTTCCGACGACGCCCGTGGCCGTCGCGCCGAGATTACCGGAAAAGACGAAGACCTTGAATCCCTCCATCTCCAGGAGGTCGCGCAATTCCGCGGCACTGGCGGATGTCCCGGTCGCGGGCGGGGCATCGAGCTCGAGCCCGTAGTGGTCGGCCAGGAGGACGACCTCGCTGCGCGGCGGATCGAAGGCCTCGGCCGGGGCCGTGACGAGGCAGAGCTCGGGCGCCTCCGGCGCCGGGCCGAAGGGGCCGCTGGAGCAGGCCGCGAGGAGGGGAAGGAGGAGGCCGAGGACCAGGCCGGCGCTGAGGGGCTTCATGTGGTGAATCCAGGTGAGGACAAGAATGAAGCCCGAGACTCCTGGGAGCCCCGGGCCTCTTGTCCGGTTTCAACGTTGCGCTACGTACGCTCCGTCGAGCGTGCGCTCAGGTGCGCAAACCTCCGGTACAATCACGAAACATACAACCACCTCCTTTCCTGCAGGGCACCAATCCCAGCCGTCGCGCTGTGACACACGCCGCCGGGCCCCTCAATCCCTCGGCGGCCCGAGGGAACTGGAAAAGACCACGAACGAGTTCGTGGCGTCCCGCTCGACCCGCGACGCCTGCCCAGCGGCGCCTTTGCGAGTCTCTCCAGGACGGGGACATCATGCCGGACTCGTGCGAAGAGGTGAAGCAAAAAAACGAGCGGCGGGCGAAGAAGATCGGACGCGCTCAGAGCGCGGTGACCAGATCGGGCGCGCCCAACCAGCCCATGGTCACCAACAGGGCGCCCAGCAAGGCGCCGACCGCGAGCAGGGCGAGCACCTCCAGGCCGAGGAGGCTCGCGATGGTCGATCGTTGAAAACCCACGTGATGCAGGGTGACGAGCTCGCGTCGGCGCATGCGGGTGGAGAGCACGAGGACGAGACCGACCAGAAGGGCGGTCGAGGCGCCCACGAGCAGCGAGACTCCGTCAAGGAAGGCCTTCACCTGGAAGACCTTCGACATCAGCTCGTCCACGACCTCGACCGGCGTCACCATCTGCCAGAGCCGGTTCGCGTTCATCCGCGCCCTGGCGATGGTCCCGCTCTTCCGGTCGCGAGGGAAGAAGAGGATGGACGAGAGCGGCAGGCCTTCGGTGTCGCCGTGGTAGTGGTAACTGGCCTCGTTCTCCGCCGTGACCTCGTTGTACTCGATCATCGCCTCGCTGATCTTCAGGTTGCCCTCGCCGCGCGCGAGGATGCGATCCTCCGGGACCTCGTCGGCCTCGATGTGCCCGTGCGAGATGCCCTCGAGGATCCAGGCCGACTTGATATCGACGAAGACGGCGCGATCGTCCGGCCCGCCGGTCTCGGCGAGGATGCCGACGACATTCATCTTGAGCGCGGCCGGTTTCGAGATGTCGTAGAGCTCGCGTTGATCCGAGAAGAGGGCGTCGCCCGGAGCGAGTTCGAAGCTCAGGGCCGCGTCGTGACCGAGGGCGACCTCGCCCATCCGGAGCGGGATGCGTCCGGACGCGGGCGAGAGACGGCGCTGCTCGTAGTACTCGGGGCTGCAGGCGACGATCGGCCGACCCCGGGCGCTGAAGCGGAGATTGAGGGGGACGGCCACGCCGAGCCGCCAGTCCCGGACCTCCTCGTAGCGGGCGTAGGGGATCGGATCGAAGTCGGCCCTGCGGAAGTAGAGGCTCGCCAGGGTGAGATCGATGCGATTCCCGGTCGCTCCCGCGACGAGCGGCGTGGCCTCCGCGCGGGCCGCGAGACGGGCGTCGTAGTGGCGCACCAGGAGGCTCGTGAGCGTGGGAATCGCGATGCTCACCGCGATGCAGAGCGCGAGGATCGTGGTGCGTCCGGGCGCATGACCGAGCTGGATCAGGGCGATCCGGAGCCGGGGCATCACGGGCCGTCCTCCAGTTCGATGCGCTCCTGGGACAGGGTCCGGGAGGAGTCGATCAACCAGCCCCGCGGGGTCCGCGCCAGTCCGTAACGGGCGTGATAGACGTTGCGGCGGCCGTGCGTGTGCCCCCAGTGGTAGACCTCGCCGTCCACCTGCCAACGGGCCTCGATGCCGATCTCGGCACCGTCCTCCGATCGCTCGACCACCTCGGTCGTGATCGGGCTGAGTTCGCGCACGCGGCCGACCGCGCCGCCTTGCTCGCGCATGAGCAGGCTCTCGTAGACCTCGTCGTAGACCGGTTCGATCATGCGGTCGCTGACGCAGGTCGCGAGCGCGTCGTAGATGTCGCTCTCATCGCTGAAGGAGAAGGCCTCGTAGATGCCGCGCAGGCGATCGAGGAAGAGGGCGCCGGCCTCGTCATCGTCGAGCTCGACAGGTCCGGAGGAGGTGCCCAGCGAGGGCAGGAGCAGGCCGACGACGAGAGCCGCGGCGACCGGAGCGACGAGACCGGCGCGGCCTCGGCCGCCGGCGAGGACGACGAGGAGGGCGATCAGGACGAGCACGAGGACCGAGACCAGGCGCTGCGTCCAGGTCGCTCCCGCCACCGGCGTTTCGGCGGTCCGGATCGACGGGCGCTCGAAGGCCCCGGGCGGCGCATGCCAGATGTACTCGGGCTCGTCCTCGGAGAGATCGACAATGGCGAGGTCGCGACCGGCCGACCACTCCGCCTTGATGGCGATCTTCTGATCGACGAGTCCGGCGAGCGCGAGGTCCGGCGGATAGAGGCCCCAGACCAGCCCGACCCGCCGCGGCGGCTCCTCGAGCCGGTAGACCGCACCGAGGCGGAACTTCTGCACGGCGCGCAGCCCCATGCGCGGGAAGTACTCGGCGTCGTCCGGCTCCCAGGGCAGCTCCTCGAAGTCGCGGCGATCCGGTTCCCGCGGACGATCGTCGATGCTGAGGCGCAACTCGCGGGCGAAGGCGGCCTCGAGGGCGCGGCGGATGGCGGCGAGCTCGTCGCTTGCGGCGAAATCCTCCTGACGGCGGGGGACGGGCGCGATCTCGTCCGCGAAGGCCAGGTTGACGATCGTGGCGATCTC
>JBFIHP010000354.1:0-4291 GCA_041601735.1 Planctomycetota bacterium
CCGCCCGACGATGACCACACCCGCCAGGTTCGGGTTACGGCCCATGCCGGCCAAGGTGTTGTAGGTGATCTCCAGATCCCGGCCGTATTGACCGCGCACGAACAGGGTGGTGATGGGGATGGCCCCGGCGACATTGTCGGCGATCGCCCGGGTCACCGGGTTGACGTTGTCCATGATCGACATGACGCCGATATGGTTGCGCACGCCGACCTGCCTGTCGGGTCTCTCATAGCCCAGAAAGGTGTCGGACATCCTATCCTCCGTTTCAGCTCGCTTGCGACTTGTCGCCGCGGCCGCGCTTCGAGTCCACGTTGTGGACGTGGACATGCTCACCCGCATGGATCGCCGCGGTGGTCTCGCCGATCACCTGGCCGTATTTCAACACTTCGGATCCGGAGTCGATGTCCGCCTGCTTCACGACGGGCGGCGCCGAGGCCAACCTCTCGGCCGTGCTCGCGGCCCTCGCGCGATCCGCGCCGCGCTGGCTGGAGCAGGGGCTGCGGGGACTCGACCGGCCGCCGATGGTCTACCTCTCGGAGGCCGGCCACGACTCCTTCTTCAAGCTGGTCCGCATCGCCGGAATGGGGCGAAGCGCGCTGCGGACGATCCCGATCGACGCCGACCAGCGGATGAGGGTCGATCGACTGGTGGAGCGGATGCGAAGGGATCGCGAACGCGAGCGCCTGCCGCTCGTCGTGGTCGGCACCGCCGGGACGACTGCGGCCGGCACGATCGACCCGCTCCCCGAGCTCCGCGCGGTCGCCGACGAATTCGGCGCCTGGTTTCACGTCGACGCCGCCTGGGGCGGGACGGCGCTGCTGTCGCGAAGGCTCGCTCCCGCGCTCGCCGGGATCGAGACCGCCGACTCGGTCACCTGGGACGCGCACAAGTGGCTCGCGGTCCCGCTGGGGGCGGGGATGTTCTTCTGCCGCCATCCCGAGGCGGTGGCGCGGGCCTTCAGCGTGCGTGCCGGGCTCGCGCCCGGTCTCGGCAACGCGGCCGACGACCCCTTCCTCGCCACCTTCCAGTGGTCGCGTCGCTTCGCCGGCCTGCCCCTCTTCCTCGCGCTGGCGGCCCTGGGCCGGGAGGGCTATGAGGAGCTGATCGATCGGCAGGCGCAGCTCGCGGATCGTCTACGCGACGCGCTCGAGGCGGCCGGTTTCGAGGTCGTGAATCGCACGCCGCTGCCGACCGTCTGCTTCACGCATCCCCGGATCGAGGAGGGCAGGGTCACGGCCTCCGCGGTCGCGAAGGCGGTCGCCGGAACGGGAGAGGCCTTCATCGCCACCGCGAGGCTTCGCGAGCCCGAGCGCGAGGTCCTGCGCGCCGGCATCGCCAGCCGGCGGACCGAGGAGGGCGACCTCGACGTCCTCGTGCGTGTCCTCTTGGAGGCTCTGGCCGACTGAGTCGCGACCGGCGAGTGAGATCACGCCCTCGCGGGCGGGGAATCCGGCACCTCGAGACCTGAGGGACTGCGTCACGACGGAGCCGAACCTCGAATCCGGGTATGCCCCGATCTCCGGAACCCGCGCCGGCCTTTCGATTCACGATTCTCGGTCGAACGACTGCCGATCCGACCGTCGCCGGGGGGCCTCGCCTTCGCACGTCTCCGCTCGAACGAGTGAAGGACGACCGGCCGGAATCCGCCGGTTCGGGTGACGGTGTCGGTCGCCAAGGAGGCCACCGTGCGACACCTCGTCATCCAGCTCATCCTCGTCACGCTGGCTTCGGCGCTCGCTTCAGTCCCGGCGCCGGGGCAACTCCAGATTCACGATACCTTCAGCGGTGACTCGGCCGGCGACTTCTTCGGCACGTCGGTCGCGCGTGTCGGTGACGTTGACGGAGACGGCCTCGACGACATCGTCGTCGGGGCACCCTTCGACACCTTCGCGGGCCCGCTCGGCGGGAGCGCCTATCTGATCTCGGGCGGGACCGGCACGGTCCTGGATGCTGATGGAACCCCGAGCCGGCCTCGGCAGGGCCGCGATGGAGGGAGGAGCACGTGGCGCCGGCCGTGCATCGCGAAGGCGGATTCAGGTGCCGGAATGGCGGGGCGGATCACGGAGCCGCCCCTGGATCGTGAAGGACCGTCTGACAGGCGGCGCTCCGGGACCGCTGCGGCTCGAGGACCTCAGAACGGGCCGAACATCAGCTCGACGGCGTTGGTGGTGTCGGCGGTCGGGCTGAGGACGCCGTACTGGATGTAGACCCGGATGCCCGCCAGCGCGGGCTGGGCGAGGTTGAGCGGGTCCACATGGCGGCCGAGGGCATCCGTCGTGTGGAAGTAGACGCCGTAGAGGTCGGCCGGGGCGATCGAGACCAGGAGCGGCAGGTTGGTGCCGGAGACGAGCGTGTTGTCCGGCGCGAAGCTCACCAGGCCGATCAGGGGGGTCGCGGGCGGCGCCCCCGAGAGCAGAAGAGCGCCGTTGGCCGGCGACGCGGTTCCGGGGACCCAGCGGTAGTCCGGGCTGCCGCTCGAGCTGCCGTAGCTCAGCGCGCCGAGCCGCGCGTGCGCCTGGAAACGGGTCTGGCCCGGGGCGGGCTGGTCGGCGGCGTAGGTCACGAGATCGTCGATGCCGTCGCCGTTGAGATCGCCGACGACGTCGTCCTGCACGGAGAGGGTGCGGATCAGCAGACCGCTCAGTCCCGAGCGCAGCTCGCGCCGTCTCGTCAGGGTCAGGACGTCCTCGATCTCGACGACGAGGTCCTGGATGCCGTCCACGTCGGTGTCACCGCCCTCGAAGAGGCCCACGAACCTGTCGCCGAGAGCTGGAGCGAGGTGGAAGAGGACGCCGCCCGTGGCGCCGGCGTAGATCTCGATCAGACCGGCGTCGGGGCCGGCGAAGTCGGAGCCCGCGACGAGGCTGGCCAGTTCGCGAACGCCGTCGCCGTCGTTGTCGCCGAGGCCGATCAGGCGCTTGCCGAGCGCGTCCATCGCGGCGCCGGCGCGGCTCCAGAGCGGTTGGCCCGTGGCGCCCGAATAGGCCGTCACCGAGCCCCCGCCCGGCGCGACGAGGGAGGTCGAGGCCGAGCTCGCCGCCAGGTCGGGGATGCCGTCACCGTCGGCGTCACCGATGGCCACGAGCCCACCGGGAATGAGCGCGATGTTGGTGTAGTAGACCAGGCTCGTGCGCTGGAAGGTCGCGCCGTCGATGACGTCGAGGTAGGAGACGTCGAGGACGTTGGGGAAGTAGGGGATGCCCGCCCTCCCGGCCAGTGCGATGTCGGGGACGCCGTCGCCCGTGACGTCGTCCGTGGCGGTCAGGGCGTCGAAGGTCTCGAGGCTCAGCGCCTGCGAGGGGGCGACCGCCATCGAGGAAAGGACCGCGTTCGTGGCGCCGGAGCGGATGACGAGCTGCGGGTGGGCGATGACGCTGATGTAGCTGATGACCGCGGCCGTGACGTAGGCGTACTCGGCGCAGCCGTCGAGGTCGAGATCGGGCAGGGCGTGGAAGCTGGTGGGCAGAGCCGTGAGACCGGCCGGATTCAACCAGAGCGGCGCGGTGTTGCCGAAGAGCTCGTGGATGACCAGGCCGGTCCGGCCCGAGACGACCACCGCCCGCAGGGTGCCGGCCGGCGTCAGCGGAACTCCCACGCTCGTCGCGATCATCCCGTAGTCGTCGCAGCCGTCGCCGTCGACGTCGCCCAGGTCGTAGCTGCGGGCCTCCGCCACCGGCAGCGACAGGTCATGCTGGCTCAGATCCGGAAGGCTCTGGGCAGGCGCGAGGGCCGAGAGCAGAAGCGGCAGCATCATGGCCGTCAGTCGGGTCGTCATCATGGTCCTTTCCGTCCGCTCCTCGACGCTGCGGATCTCGGCCGGGTGCGCTCCTTCGAGCGAGAACGACGGGGGAGATCAGGCCGACATCCGAGGGGCGGTTTCCTCCTGCGCTCGTGATCGACCCTATCCCCTGGCCGGGCCCTGCGTCAATCTGTCGCGATTTCTCGGGTCCCCGTCGTTCGGCCCACCGCCGCGCGGAGCCAGGTTTCCCTCGGCTCGGCACGCGCCGTGCGAAGAAATCGCCGATGCCGGCACCACGCCCCGGTCGATCCGCCGGAGGGTGCGGCATCCCGGGCGCTTCCGTCGCCCCGGAGCCAGGGAGGTCTCCTCGTCATGGCGAAGAAGACCGTCGGCAATGCGGAGATCGTGGCGGCCCTGCGCGAGATGGCCCTGCGACTGGAGATGGAGGGCGTGCCCTACAAGCCCCGGGCCTACGAGCGCGCTGCCCGGAGTCTCGCCCAGCTCGGCCGGCCCATCGCGGAGATCCACGCGGAGGGGGGCCTGGCCGCGCTC
>JBFIHP010000355.1:0-4289 GCA_041601735.1 Planctomycetota bacterium
CGGTGCGCAACGTCAACGAGGAGATCGCCCCGGCGATCCTCGGCCTGCCCTGCGAGGACCAGGGCCTGATCGACCAGACGCTGATCGATCTCGACGGCACGCCCAACAAGTCGAAGCTCGGCGCGAACGCGATCCTCGCGGTCTCCTGCGCCAGCGCGCACGCGGCGGCCCGCGCCTACGAGATGCCGCTCTGGCGCTGGCTCGGCGGCGTCCAGGCGCGCACCCTGCCGATCCCGATGATGAACATCCTGAACGGCGGCGCGCATGCCGACAACAACGTCGACATCCAGGAGTTCATGATCGCGCCCTCCGGCGCCCGCAGCTTCCGCGAGGGCCTGCGCATGGGCGCCGAGGTCTTCCACACCCTGAAGAAGGTCCTGAAGGAAGCGGGCCTCAGCACCTCGGTCGGCGACGAGGGCGGCTTCGCGCCGAACCTCAAGAGCAACGAGGAGGCGCTGGAGTACATCATCCGCGCCATCGAGAAGGCCGGCTACGTCCCCGGCGAGGACATCACGCTCTGCCTCGACTGCGCCGCCAGCGAGTTCTACAAGAACGGCATCTACGTGCTGCAGGCCGAGGAGAAGCCCGAGAAGAACATCGACGACATGATTGAAATCTACGACGGCTGGCTCGAGCGCTTCCCGATCGAGTCCATCGAGGACCCGCTCCACGAGGACGACTGGGAGGGCTGGAAGCGCATGACCGACGAGCTCGGCGAGCGGGTCCAGCTGGTCGGCGACGATCTCTTCGTCACCAGCCCGAAGCGCCTCAAGAAGGGCATCGACGAGGACGTCGCCAACGCGGTGCTGGTGAAGATCAACCAGATCGGCACCCTCAGCGAGACCATCCGCTGCGTCCAGATCGCCCAGGCCAACGACTACGGCACCGTCATCTCGCACCGCAGCGGCGAGAGCGAGGACACGACCATCGCCGATCTCGCCGTCGCGCTCAACGCCGGTCAGATCAAGACCGGCTCGCTCTGCCGCACCGACCGCGTCGCCAAGTACAACCAGCTCCTGCGCATCGAGGAAGAGCTCGGCGAATCGGCCGGCTACGGGCAACCCTGAGAATGACCGGAACGACCGACGACAGGACCAGCAAGGCAGCCATGCTGCTCTTCCTCCTGCTCAGCATCGCGCTGGCAGGAGTGGTCCACGTCGGTCAGACCGAGCCCGCGCTCGAACGTCTCGAGGAGCGCCGCGAGACCCGCCGCGTCCTCGAGTGGCGAGCACGCGAATCGGGTCTCGAGCGCGAGCGCAAGCACCTCCAGCTTCGCGCCCTCGACGACGACCCGCAGACCCAGGAGGCCCACCTGCGTCGCCAGGGTTTCGGCGATCCCGGCGAGATCAGGCTCGTCATCGACGACGAGAGCCGCTGACGCAGCCTACCCCGCCCCCCGACCCGGAGCGCCCATGAGCCTCGAGAGCTGTCGCCTCGGCGATCTCGCCGAACTGGGCGGCCTACCTCGCCCCACAATCGACCCGCTCATCCGCGGCGCCGCCGGCCTCGACGAGGCCGGCCCCGACGAGGTCGCCTTCGCCCGCCCCGGAACGCCTCCCGCGCGCCTCGCCGTGAGCCGCGCCGGCGCCCTTCTCGTCGGCCCCGGCATCGACCTCGGCGAGGACCGCGCCGTCCTCGTCCACCGCAATCCCCGTTATCTCTTCTGCCTCGCCCTGGGCCTCTTGCGCCGGCAGGTCGAGACCCAGCCCGGCATCCATCCGAGCGCGGTCGTGGCGCCCGACGCCCGCATCGGCGCCGGCTCGAGCGTCGGCCCCTTCGCGGTCCTCGAGGAGGGCTGCGAGCTCGGCGAAGGCGTGGTCGTCGGCCCGCAGGTCGTGGTCGGCGCCGGCGCCCGCATCGGTGCGGGCACGATCGTCGAGGCCCGCGCGGTCATCTACGGCAACGCCCGGGTCGGCGCGCGCTGCCACATCCACGCCGGCGCGGTGCTGGGCGCCGAGGGCTTCGGCTTCGAAGAGAACGAAGGCATGGTCCACCGCATGCCCCACATCGGCGGCGTCGAGATCGGCGACGACTGCGAGATCGGCGTCGGCAGCGCCGTCGACCGCGGCACCACGGGCCTGACCCGCATCGGCGCCGGCACGAAGATCGACAACATGGTCCAGATCGGCCACAACAGCCGGATCGGCCGCAGCTGCATCATCGCCGCCCAGACCGGCATCGCCGGCTCGAGCGAGATCGGCGACGGCGTCGTCATGGGCGGCAAGACCTCGATCGCCGACCACGCCCGCGTCGGCTCCGGCGCCCGCCTCGGCGGCTCGACCGGCGTCTACTCCCGGGTCCCCGAAGGCGTCGTCTACTCCGGCGAGCCCGCCCGCCCCCACCGCGACCACCTCCGCGAGGTCGCCGCCCTCCGCCGCCTCCCCGACCTCGTCCGCGAGCTCCGCCGCCTGGAACTCCGCCTGCGCGACCTCGAAGACGAAGCCGAAGGCTCCGGAGACTGACCCCTTCCAGCGATCCTCCGCCTCACCTGACGACCGACTCCGGAACTCCGCTGAACAGGTCGATTCGGCTCCGCCCCTGGTGAACGAACTGCCTCGGGGGTGGTTGGGAGGCAACTTGGGTAGCCCTGGGTGAACATCAGGCCGTGGAAATCATTTCGTTGAGCGGCACAGACATGCCTCCACGATGGCGAGGGCGACCGAGGGAATCCAGGTGGGCGTCAAGCGACGGTTACACTATTTCCACGCGGAGATTCCCGCGCGCGGAACGGCAGCCGTCATTATCGAGGCCATCGATTCGCTCCCCGACAGCGGCCAGCGGCGGCAAGGGGCGTCGACGCATGGGCCCTCTATTCGCGTGACGAGAAAGTCAGAATGCACTTGTGCCATTCCAGTGGTCTATCGATGACTACATCGATCGCTGCTTGATGCTCCCCAGCAGGGAACCACTTGATCTTCAAGTCCTCTCCTTCCCATTGCATATCCGACCGGCCGAGTTGGTCGAAACGAAACTCACGTGATTCGGCGCCCTGAGACACCCGCACCAGAGAATCCTGAGGACCACACATCTCTAATGGTCCTGCTCTATGCTCCAGCATCACAAACAGGCTCGCGCCTTTCTCACCTTTGCAGACGATTCCCCACGTCTTCTCTCCTACCATCGACGTAGCCCCTGGCTCCAGCGCGCGAATTACCGTCCCCATGCCGTCGTTCAGGCCAATGATAGATGTCTCTGTGAAGCCGAGTAAAAACGAATCTTCCAAAGCATGGCTACCAGAAAACACGAATGACTGTCGATTCTGTTCTGCCAACCACATGCTGCCATTAAAATCCGATAACCTGGCAATCCGCCAACTCGCTCCCTTGATACTTCGCTCCACATGGACTTCCGCGTCGAACTCCGACTCTTGACCATCGCCGTTCACGAGAAACCTGATACTGGTCACACCCGTCGCAACAGACGCCGAGACGCCTTCCCCTTCATGCCACGGACGCGAACCACTGCTCATGGAGACAATGTCGACCTGGTAATCCGGCATAGCCGGATCCATCTTGAAGTGAAGATCCGGGAGTGGGTGGATTAGGGAGCAAGCAGCCGTTGATAGCAACAACAAGACGGCGCAACAGGCAAACACGGAAGCACGCAATGCACACACGGTTCCACAGACCACTTTTATCCACTCCGAATCCTGCCTCGCAGTCACACTCGCCTTCGCCATCGCGCATGCACTCAGTGGAGGGAACGACGAGAAAGCAGCTTTGGCAATTCATAGAGACGATCGAGATTAGTGCGACCTCCAGCCTGCAGGAAGGTGGCCACGCCGCCCGCTGCCGTACAGTTTCTCGAATTCCTCGCGCGATATCCGAAACATGTCCTCCCAGGGCCTGCTATACACGTTGGCGCCAATTGCGCCACTTGGGAAATCGCATTTCATCCCGCAGTGCTTCAAGAACTGAGCTACAAAAGTATTACTATTGAAACCCGTCGCACTGTAGACGTTCCGCGGACCGTACGACGATGCAGTCTTGGCCGAAAAGCACTCACACATCTCCGGATCGACAAATTGCCCGTCTTTCTCTTCACACGGAAGCACGGTCTGACATCCGCTCACTCTCACAGGATCGCTGTTACCAGGCCCGGCTAGTCCAGGCCATGCAACTCCCTTCTTGTCTGGCTGACCGCGTTTGTTCGTCCAACCAAGATGGATATTGCCCACATCGCCCTTCTTCCCACCGGGCTGCCACAGATCGAATCTCTCGCGAGAACCATCACAGTGTTTCACTTCAATCCACATGTGGATCACGTACCAGAATATTGTCGACTGCCAG
>JBFIHP010000356.1:0-4278 GCA_041601735.1 Planctomycetota bacterium
GCCGAAGGCCAGGGCGCCGGTGAAGAACGCGATGTGCTCGCCGCGCACCCGCAGGAGTTGCAGGGTCACGACCATGCCGATGGTCCACATGCCGTAGGTGGTCAGCATGACCACGGTGTAGCGGAGTCCGCGATCGAGCTTCGTATTGGGCAGGATGAGGAAGGTCAGCGCCCCCCGTACCTTCATCACGATGACCGCGGTGACGAAGACGACGAAGGCCGCCTCGAGCAGATCGACGAGTGACAGGCCCTCCGAACCGAAGAGACCGCCGCTCGCCCAGTCGTAGGACAACTCGCCCCAGAACGAGGTCAGGAGGAGGTAGACCGGGATGGCGAAGCCGAAACGGATGATCGTCCGCAGGAGCTTGTCGAGGTACTGGCTCCTGCCGGCGGCGACGTAGGCGACATCCGATTCGAATTCGTCGGGATTGAGCCGCTTATCGACCTCTCGCCCGCGCAGGACCGCGCGCAGGATGAAGCGGTAGCCGAGGTAGGCAATCAGCAGGACCGCGAGCGACTTGAGGATGATGATCTGGAAGAAGTCCTGGGCCGACTGGTAGCCGAGCGCACCGAGGACGAAGATGAAGAGGGTCCCGCCGACGACCAGGGGATAGCCGAGCAGGATCCATGCCTTCAGGCTCACCGCGACGATGTTCTGGCCGCGGATGAGCGTCCGCACCACGATCGGCCGGAAGATGCTGAAGAGCAGGACCAGCTGGGTGAGCGAGTTGTAGACGAGCCACCAGAACTCGACGAAGCCCGGGTTCTTCGCGACCGGGGTGTCGCCGACGGTCTGATAGTCGTAGCCCCAGAGCTCCATGAGGAAACCGGCGGGCACGAAGACCAGGGCGAGGTTGAGCAGATAGCGACCGGCGCGATGCACGATCTCCGCCAGCTTCTCGTCCATGTCGAAGAAGCGGACCTCGTTGCTGCCCGGCTGGAAGAAGATGTCGAGGGTCGCACGCCCGAGGCGGTAGAGAAAGGGCGTCGCGAAGAGGCAGACCGAGCTCCAGAGGATCTTCGAGTCCACGTCGGCGGCCAGAGGCGCACCGACGAGCAGCACGGCGATGAGGAGACTGAGGTCGGTCCGCCGCAGGTAGATCCCCAGGACCTTGATGAACTGATTGCCGTCCTTGACCTGCTCCTCGATCCAGACGTAGGTCTTCGGCAGGCGTCTCCTGAGCCGCCAGAGCAGGAATCCGAGCGCGATGAAGACGACGCCGACGACGATCAGACGCGTGCGCCGCTCCTTCGAGACGAGGTAGTCCTTGACGACCTCGAAGCCCGCCACGAGATGTGACGGGGCGTTCGCGATGCCGTCACGGGCGTGTTCCGCCGCCATCTTCAGCGAGGCGAGGTCGATGTGACTCTCTTCTCGCGTCCAGCGCAGTCGGTCCTCGAGATAACGGTAGTTGGTGTCGGCGATGCGACGAAGCTCACTCCAGTCGGCGCGAGCCTGTTCGATCTGCTTGATCTGCTGGTTGAGGACGATGATCTCGTCGTCGAATGCCTTGCGCAGGCTCGACTCGAGCTCGGTCCAGGCCTTCTCCGTCGGCCTCCGGTCGAGGGGATCGGATTCCGAAGCGGTCCCCGATTCGCGGGCCTGCTTGATGTTCTCGAGCCATTCGCGCTTGGCGACCTCGGCTGCGACCGGCTTCTTCCGGATCGCATCCAGGGCGTCCTTCAGGAACTGGGCGTTCTCTCGCGCGCGCTCGACTCGCCCCGCCGCTTCGGTCCGTCGGTCGCGGATGCGGTCGGCCGACGACGCGAAGGCGCCGTCGTCGTCCCCGCTCTCGGCGAGTTCGATCTCCCTCCGCAGGCGCAGGGAGAGTTCGAGGAGGTTCGCGTGCGTGCCGCCTTCGACCAGGCGACTGTTGCGCTCGACCTCTTCCCTGCGGAGCGCGGCCGTCTCCATCTCGGCGAGGATCCGCTGCACCTCGGCGCCGTAGAAGTAGAACCAGGGTCCCTGATCACCGGCGGGTTCGGTCGGAAGCGGGATCGTGTGCGGATCGACCCTCCGCTGCTCGGCCCGCGCGAGGCGCTTGCGCTCGTCGAGCGTCTTCTTCCAGTCGTCGACCTCCTTGTCCCACCTCT
This sequence comes from Planctomycetota bacterium, assembly GCA_041601735.1. GTDB lineage: Bacteria > Planctomycetota > DRQF01 > JACKGY01. The sequence goes on from JBFIHP010000356.1 coordinate 2,094, forward strand.
TCTGGGCCTCGGGATCGAGGATGCCCCGGCCCTGGGCACGCAGGGACGAGAGCAGTTCGCGGTCGCTCGTCTGGAGTTCCGCGAGGCTGCTCGTGATCGCGTCGCGCAGACTCGTCTGCGACGAGACCATGCGTCGGGCCAGCGCCAGCTCGGCCGCGGCCTTGTCCACCTCGAGACGCCGGCGGCCCGCGGCCTGCTGCTTCTCGAGTACGGCCTTGCGCTGGCGCAAGACCTCGCGCTCGAGCTTGCGGGCGTAGACCTGCTGCTCGCGCAGGAGGACATCCTCGCCCTTCTGCTGGGCCTCGCGAAGCGCCTGCTCGGCCTCGGCCAGTGCCGCGGTCTTCTCGTCCAGGGTCTTGCCGATCCCGGTGATCTGGCCGGCCAGCTCCTGCTGGTCCTTCTCCTTCTGGGTCTTGAGGGTGTCGGCCTCCTTCAAGCGCTGGTCGCTCTCGACCAGCTTCGACCGGACCGCGGTGTCGATCGCCTCGAGCTTCCGCTTCAGCCGGCCCTTCACCGCCTGTCCGTCCGAATCGATCTCGGCGAGCTTCTTGCGGATCTCCTCGAAGTCGATGCCCCTCAGCTTCTTCCGGATCTCGTCGAACTCGTTGCCCCGGCTCTCGAAGATCGCGACGAGGTCCTCGGCGATCTTGGGAACGACCACCGGCTCGCCCATTCCGGTCAGTTCCTCGCGAAGCTTGCCGGTCTCGTCCTGGAGCGTCTTCAGGCGCTGATCGAAGGTCTCCATGAGCCCGAGCTCACGGACGAGCTGCTTGAGCTGCTGAACCTGCGTGTCGTAGGCGGCCCGGAGATCCTTCTTGTCCACCGTGTCGGCCGGAATCTCCGCGAGCTTCGTCTCGATCCTCTTCTGCTCCGCCTCCGCCTCGGCGGCGGTTTCCGGGACCTTCTCGTCGTCGAGCGCGTTCGGCACCGGCCGAGAATCCGCCGGCTTCTCCTCCTGGGCGTGGAGGCTGACGCCCGCGGGCAGAAGCGAAAGGACGAGGAGGATGAAGGAGAGGAGCCGCTTCATGGATGCCACGCGATGGTTACGGGGGAGACTCGAGACCGACGCATCATACGGCCGCGGGGGTGCGGACCCAATCAGGTCCGGGCGGGTCGGCGTCCCGCGAGGACGAGCAGACCGGTCAGGCCGATCAGGTAGGCACCGGCGGCGACGCCGAAGGAGGCCGAAAACCCCCGCGTCATGGTCAGGGGAATCGCCGCCAGAGAGGCGGAGACCGAGGCGAAGCCGTTGACGGCGATACCCCAGACCGCGGCCCGCGGCGCGCTCTCGCGCAGGAGGCCGAGACCCGTGGGGAAGGGACAGCCGAGCAGCAGGCCGAGGGGGACCAGCCAGAGGGCGAGCGCGCCGATCCGTTCGGGGACGCCGCCGTCCAGGCGCGCGGCGAAGAAACCGGGAGACTCGCGCACGAAGAAGAAGAGCCAGACGAGGACCAGCGCGATCGAGACGACGAGGACGAGGCGCGGGAAGCGCCGAAGCCGACCCGCGAGCGCGCTGCCGAGGCCGCTCGAGACCAGGAGCATGGCGAGGACCACCGCGATCGCGAGATCGGGGTGACCGAGGAAGAGCGCGCAGCGCTGCATGAGAACGACCTCGAGGAACATGAATCCCGCCCCGATGCCGGCGAAGCCGAGGCCGACCGCCCCCATGGTCCCGGCCCCGCTCGCCCGGAGCCTGCCGCCGACGAGGGGAGCCGCGAGGAGCAACAGGGCGACCGCCGCGATCTGCAGCGCCACCCGCAGGTAATCCGACAGCCCCCAGTGGTGACGATCGAAGGCGGAGGCGCCGAAGACCTCCCTCCAGGGCAGACCGTCGAGTCGGTCGAACTGGAAGAAGTAGGGCCGATCATCGCGGACCGGCGAGAGGTCCTTGCCGGCGCTCTCCAGGTTGCGATCGACGGTCGCGCGATCGAGGCCGAGCGCGGGATGGAAACCCAGCCGTATCGGCTCGCTGAACGAGAAGCCGATGGCGTGGTAGGCCGGCATGTCGCAGCGGGCCGCGATCGGACCGCTCCGGGCGCAGAGCCCCTCGAGCAGTTCGATCTCCTCCCGCCGGACGGGCTGGTCGAAGACGAGCACGCTCGTCCAGTGCTGCAGCGGCCCCTGAGCCACGGTCACGATGTGATCGAGCGGCCTTGCCACGCCGCGCTCCTCGAGCGCCGCGAGC
>JBFIHP010000357.1:0-4273 GCA_041601735.1 Planctomycetota bacterium
GGCCGCCCTTCAAGGGCGGCCGGCGCAGGTCACCTGGATTCCCGGCCGAGCTCGAGGTGCTGAGGTCATGGCAGTCGAATCCGACGGTGATGCCGTCATGCAGACGCTCCTCGCCAACCACCGACGCTTCCTCGACTTCCTGGACCGGCGGACTGGGAATCGCGCGGAGGCCGAGGACGTCCTGCAGAACGCCTTCGTCCGCGCGCTCGAGAAGGGTGGCGATCTTCGCGACAGCGAGTCGGCCGTGGCCTGGTTCTACCGGCTCCTGAGGAACGCCCTGGTCGATCGCCATCGCTCGGATTCGGCCCGACGGCGCGCGCTCGAGACGAAGGCGGATCTGACCGAGGAGGCCCAGGTCTACGACGACGAGCTCCGAAACGAGATCTGCCGCTGCGTGTTGGACCTGCTCCCCAACCTGAAGGCGGACCACGCGGAACTTCTGCGTCGGATCGATCTGGACGGAGAGTCGGTGGCAGATGTGGCCGGGTCCCTGGGCATCACGCCCAACAATACCCGGGTCAAGCTGCACCGGGCCCGCAAGGCTCTCCTGGGCGAGGTCCAGCGATCCTGTCGGACCTGTGCCGACCACGGCTGCCTCGACTGCTCCTGCAAGCGATGACGCCCGTGGTCGGGTGAGACTGTAATGCTCCTGCGGGAGATCCGTCAGCTCTGGTGGAAGGCCGGCGAACCGGCCCGGCGAAAGCTCCGGACGAACCCGAACCAAGAGCCTCGACATGAGCCAACACGAAGACATGCAGTCCCACCACCCGCAGGCGCGCTCGTCGAAAGACGGACTGGTACGCGACCCGGTCTGCGGGATGGACATCGACCCGAATGATGCCGCCGAACAGGTCATTCACGCCGGGCTGACCTATCACTTCTGCAGTACCGGATGCGCCGGCCGTTTCCGGGCGACGCCCGATCGCTACCTCTCCCCTCCGATCGGGAATCCCCGGTCCGCCGCCACCATCGACGCCGTGACGGGCACGAAGTGGACCTGCCCCATGCACCCGGAGGTCATCGAGGACGGCCCCGGCTCCTGCCCGCACTGCGGGATGGCGCTCGAGCCCATGGTGCCCACGGCGGAGGAGGCAGAGAATCCGGAGCTCGCCGACATGACGCGGCGCTTGAAGTTCAGCCTCGGAGCGAGCCTGCCTCTCGTCGTCATCTCGATGGGCGCGATGATCCCCGGCTTCGCGGCGCTGATTCCGGGCGGCGAGAGGCGACACCTCATCGAGTTGATCCTGGCCACCCCGGTCGTCGTCTGGGGCGCCCGGCCCTTCTTCGAGCGCGGTTGGCGCTCTCTCCTCACCCGCCGACTGAACATGTTCACGCTCGTCGCCCTCGGCGTCGGAGTCGCCTACGTCTTCAGCGTCCTCGCGACGCTTCTCCCCGGGATCTTCCCGGACGCCCTTCGTACCGAAGGAGGCACGATCCCGGTCTACTTCGAGGCCGCAGCGGTGATCACCACGCTGGTCCTTCTCGGTCAGGTCCTCGAACTGCGCGCGCGCAGTCGGACCTCCGGAGCGATCCGAGCGCTCCTCGGACTGGCTCCCAAGACGGCTCGGCGGATCACGGAGGGCGGGCACGAGATCGACGTCCCGCTCGAGGACGTGCAGCGAGGAGACCGCCTCCGCGTGCGCCCGGGCGAGAAGATCCCGGTGGACGGGCAGGTCCTGGAGGGTCTCAGCAGCGTGGACGAGGCCATGCTGAGCGGCGAGCCGATTCCGATCGAGAAGAAGGAAGGCGATGCGGTGATCGGCGGCACGGTCAACGGAACCGGCACCCTCGTCATGAAGGCCGAGGCGGTGGGCAGCGACACGATGCTGGCACGGATCGTCCAGATGGTCGCGGAAGCCCAGCGCAGTCGCGCCCCGATCCAGCGCCTTGCGGACCGCGTATCCGCCTGGTTCGTGCCGGTGGTGATGGCCGTAGCCGGCCTGACCTTCGGACTCTGGGCCTGGCTGGGGCCGGAACCGCGCCTCGCGCACGCCCTGGTGAACGCAGTCGCGGTGCTGATCATCGCCTGCCCTTGTGCTCTCGGACTGGCCACGCCCATGTCGATCATGGTCGGCACCGGTCGCGGAGCGGCCCATGGCGTGTTGATACGCAATGCGGAAGCCCTGGAGACGCTCGAGCGGGTGGACACGGTGGTGGTGGACAAGACCGGCACGCTCACCGAAGGGAAGCCGGCCCTGGTCGTCATCGAAGCCCTGGACGACTCGCAGGCAAGTGACATGCTGCGTCTCGCGGCAGCCGTCGAACGCGCGAGCGAGCATCCGCTCGCCGCGGCGATCGTGGCCGGAGCCGAGTCCCGCAAGCTCCACATTCCAGAGGTGACCGAGTTCAGCTCCCACACGGGGATCGGCCTCACCGGAATCGCCGAGGGTCACCGTTTGGCGATCGGGAACGAGGCGCTCATGGCCGAGGAGAGCATCGATGTCGCGGCGCTCAGAGACCGCTGTGAGACCTCGAGAGACTCGGGCCGGACGGTGGTCTACGTGGCGATCGACGGCGAGGTCCTCGGCCTTCTCGGCATCGCCGATCCGATCAAGGCGAGCACCGCCGAGGCCCTCGGGGAGCTCCGCAAGATGAAGGTCGACCTGGTCATGCTGACGGGCGACAGTCGTCGCACGGCAGAAGCGGTCGCTCGCGAACTGGGCATCGATCGCGTCGAGGCCGACGTGCGACCCGAGGACAAGCGCGACGTCGTCGAAAGCCTGCAGAAGCAGGGCCGCGTCGTGGCCATGGCGGGCGACGGCATCAACGATGCGCCGGCGCTCGCAAGCGCCGATGTCGGGATCGCGATGGGCACGGGCACGGACGTCGCGATGGAGAGCGCCGGCCTGACCCTGGTGCATGGCGACCTGCGCGGTATCGCTCGCGCCCGAAGGCTCTCCCATGCGACCATGAAGAACATCCGCCAGAACCTCTTCTTCGCATTCGTCTACAACGCGCTCGGTGTGCCGATCGCTGCGGGTGCGCTCTATCCGGTCTTCGGCCTCCTTCTGAGCCCCATGCTCGCCGCGGCGGCGATGACCTTCAGTTCGGTCTCGGTCATCGGCAATGCGCTGCGTCTGCGCCGGACCGAGCTTTGATCGATCTCGGTGGCGGGGCTTGGCATCGCAAGCGGCGTCGATCGTCGGCGCCGCCCTGGCCGACCCCGCGGCCGATCAGGCCTTCTTCGCGGCGCTCGAGGCCGCGATGCCGGCCTGCGCCGAGATCACCCGCCGCCCGGAAGGCGCCGAGGACCCGGCCTTCGTCCGCGCCGCGGTCGCGCAGCTGATCGCCATGATCGAGGTCGAGAAGAACTGAGGGTCCGGAATTCCTCGTTGCATCGCGCCCGCGCTCGGTCCAGATTGGACGGCAGGCGGGCGCCGACTCCGAGCTGGATCGGCGCATGGAGCGACGAGGAAGGACCGATGAAGACACCCCCCGAGATCGATGTCATGAAGCGGGCCTTGCCGACCAGCCGGCACGCCGAGATGCTCTTCGACTCGATCCTCGCCGGGCTCGGCGACGAGGCCCTCGTCGTGTCCCTCGGCGAGGGCAGCGAGAGGCTCATCTACCGCCGCGAGGCGGCGGGTTCGCCCTGGATCATCCCCCACGCCCTGCTCGAGCTGACCCTCGGTCGCCGCGGCTCCTTCGTGGGCATCCCGGGGAACTTCAGCGACGCCGTCCCCGCGGAGAGCGGCGGCGAGCCCTCCAGGCTCCGCAACCTCCAGGGCGGCGAGATCATGATCCACGGCGACGACGCGAAGTTCGGCCTGACCTACGCCGGCGACGGCCAGGTCGTCGAAACCCGGCGGATGAAGGACGAGTTCCTCGCGGCGCTGGCGGGCGCCGTCGAGAACGGGACCGGCAATCCGGTCGACCGCGTCGCCCGGTTCATCCTCGGTCGCGATGTCGGCCGCGAGGCGCCCGGGCGCGTCTTCTTCGCGGAGGACTGCGCTCTCACGATGCCGAGCGCCTGGGAAGGCGGGCTGCGCGGGATGCGGCGTGCGCTCTTCGCGGGAGCGCCAGGATCATCGGGCTGGATCGCGGCCGACGGCTACGCCGGCAGCGCGGTCGGCTGGGGCGCGACGCGGGACGAGGCCGTCGCCGCCTGTCGCGAAGCCGTGCTCCGGGACCGCCCCTGCCCCCCTCCGCCGCGCCCCATCCCCGAATTCACCCCGGAGCAGTTTGAAGCGATGGGACTCGAAGGCGGCGCCCCGCAGGTGATCTCGAAGCCGCCCGAGGATCGGGTCCGCGGCGCACCGACTCCCGAGAACAC
>JBFIHP010000358.1:0-4262 GCA_041601735.1 Planctomycetota bacterium
GAGGCCGAGCTGGCCGCCGATCGCCGTGTGGGCCGAGAGGCAGTAGCCGCAGGCGTTGATCTCGCCGACGTGCAGTGCGATCCGCTCCTCGAGCGTGGGAGAGAGGGAGGAGCCCGCGAGCGCAGCGCTCAGGTCGAGGTAGCCCTTCAGGACGGCAGGCGCCGCCCCGAGGGCCTTCATCATGTTGGGGACGAGGCCGAGCTTCTTGCGCACCGCGCCGAACAACTCCTTCCGGCTACCGTCGGTCGTGGCGGGATCTTCCAGGGGGATGCGGGACATGATTCTTCTCCGATTCGAGGACTCGTCGAGCCGCGACCGTCGCGTCTCGTCGAAGGGCCCGCACGCACAGGTCGGGCCCCGCGGCCGCAAGAACCTCAAGTCGTTTCATCCCCACATCTTGCGATGGACTCTCGGGATGTCCCCAGGGTCGCGAATTGTCGCGAGTGACGAGAATTCGCGACGATCTGCTACGAGAACTCGCGAGCTGCGCGGTGTGCAGGGCAGCCATGACCGACGTCATGCTCGCCCTCGCCGGCGCCCGCGAGACGGCTGCGGTGGAGCCACAGGCCCCGGGCCTCGCTCGGCCGTGGTCGAACCGTCTCCCGTGCTGCCGGCACTGACGCGTTCGGTACAGCCCGACGGAGGGTGACCGACGCCGCACCGGGGGGTTCCCTGCAATGCGCGACCCGGAGGTGGTCCTCCGGCCGCTACGCCCCGACCGGACGGCGGAGAAGATGAACTCGACTCCCTGCATCGGCGCCGCCAAGATGGTCGAGGCAGCGAATCCAGGCATCAGCAACAGACGCACTCGAAGGGAGGGCAACCCATGTCGGCAGCACCGCGGCTCCTCATTCTCGCGATCACCCTGGCCATGCTGGGCGTCCCGACCGCGGCCCAGTCCAGGACCGATTTCCAGAGGAGTGCGTCGGCCATGGAGGCGCGTTGCGCGCGCGAGCTGCGCCAGCTCACCGAGCACGCCGTCGCAAGGAAGGACGTCGAGGTCGCACGAAAGGCCTTGGCCCTCGCCGAGAGCTGGGGCGCCGACCCGTCGTGGCGTGCCAGGTGGGTGGCGAAGCTCGAGGAGATCAACGAGCCGGCCGAAGGGGCGGCCGCCGAGCGTTGGACGAAGACACTGGAGTCGGTCCGGAAGAAGCTGAGTGGAGTCCTGGCGAAGAGGCGCGCGACGCCGGAAGACGAGACCGCCTGGCAAGAGCTGCTCTGGCGCCTCCTCGGGCTCGAACCGGGACCGGACGAGACCCTCGCGACGCTCGCCACACTCGCCTCGACCGTCGCTGCCAAGGACGATCCGGCCGAGAGTGATCGGTTCCTCGAGAGAGCGGCAGACTTCGACCCGGAGGGGCGTTCGGCCGGCCGCTACGTCGCGGTCGAAGCCGTGATCGGCAAGCGGTCGAGGCTGCGGATCAAGGCAGCCGGGCACGCGATGGAAGCCTTCGTGCTCCTCCCCCCCGGCTGGAACGCAGAGGCGAGGCATCCCCTCGCGGTCTACATCGACGGTGCCGGCTCCCGCTTCGAGCAAGCCGCGCAGGTCTTGCGCAGAGAGGTCGGGGATCGCGACTACGTCATCGTCGTTCCCTTCACCCTCTCGAATGCCAACGAACTCGACCCGGTCTGCTACCCCTACGATGCCGAGCTGATCTCATCGATGAAGTCGATGCAGCAACGCGGTCGTCGGATCGCGTTCGATGCAGAGGGCCTGAAGGAGATCCTGGCGCTGGTGAGAGAGCGCTTCCGGACCGAGGATCGTTTCAGCATGACCGGTTACTCAGGCGGCGGCTTCCTCACCTACTACTGGCTGCACCATCACCCGGACCAGCTGGTCGCCGCGGCGCCGGCCAGCGCCAACTACTGGAGCGAAGTCGCCAGGGACGGCGTGAAGCATGCCCCCGAGGGCCCTCCGAGGGTTCACCTCTTCACGGGGAAGGACGACCAGGTCGGCGCGGTCCGGATCTTCCCGCAGAATGACGAGGCGGCGAAGGCCCTAGAAACGCTCGGCTTCCCGGTGAAGCGAAGCCATCTCGAGGGGCGTGGTCACGAGCCCTTCATGAAGCTCGTCTTCGACTTCTTCGACGAGGTGCGTGGCCGCAAGGGCCGACCCGGCCCGTGACGGACGACCCCTCGCAGCCGGCCTGATTCGGAGCTCGGCGCGCGCGTCGCGCGCTCGTGCCGGTCCATTGAGACCCTCGCGGCCGCACACTGGTAGGGCTGGACGTTCTTCTGCTCGAATCGTCAGCGCGGCGGAATGGGAGCACGATGAGCCGGGAAGCCGTCGCCCGCGTCCGCTGCGCGATCGACTGCAGAACCTCTTCCGACCAGTGCCTGGGCCCGGCCGAACAGAAGCGTCGCCACCCTCATCGTCGGCGGCATCGGGTCGCCTGAACGGCGAGTAGCGCAACACGGGCGAAGCGACGCGCACGCGGCGCGAAAAGGAAGCCGCCCTGCCAGGTCGAGCGCGGCAAGGCGGTTCGCGTGAGAGCGGGGTTCGTGAGAACCCGAAGTGGAGGCGGCGGGAGAGCGCAGCTTGCTGCGCGCCCAATCTCGGAGCATCCCGACCGCCGCCACGAGAAGAAGCCTCTCACCATGAAGTGAGAGCCTTCTCGAGTGGAGGCGTTGCTGCTCTGTTCGAAACACTCTCCACCTACAGGCCGTCCGACGACGCCCACGGGGCTCAGTCATCCTCGAGGTGCAGATCGGGATCCATGCTTCCGTGCAGCACGCGCTGGATGGTGACCTCGTCGTCCCCGACAGTGTAGAACGCGATGTGGCGGGAGATCAGCAGCGATCGATAGCCTGGCCTGACGTCATCGCGGCACCGACCCCGTCCGGGCTCCGCACAACAGAGTCGAAGTCCGCTTTCGATCAGGTCGAGGTAGCGATCAGCTTGGGCCTCATCCCAGGTCCTGAAGCTGTAGACCCAGATCTCTCGCAGGTCCGCTTCGGCGCGCGGGCTGACCAGCAAGCGGCGCATCAGGCCCGCGGCTGTCCAGCGTCCTTTCGGGCCTGGCGCTTGATCTTCGCCATGTCGAGCGGACCGGCGATGCCGCTCTGCTCACCGTCGATGAGTGCCTGTCGGATCGCAGCGAGGCGGGTCTCACGATCTTCGAGCAAGCGCAGACCCGAGCGGATGACGTCGGTCGCGTTCTTGTAGCGACCGGACTCGACCTGCTCGGACACGAAGTCATCGAAGTGGTCGCCGAGAATGAAGGATGTGTTCCTGGCCATCTGCGCCTCCTTGCATGGATGGCAAGGATACCAGATCCTGGTATGGCGTCCAAGGGCCGGATCTTCTGCCGAGGAGCGGCTCTCGGCCGAGTCTTCGACCCCGCTGCGTCCAGGAGCGCGGCCGTGATGCAAACCCCTGAGCGCCAAGGGTCTGCAACCTACCGTTCCGGCCCATGAAGAACGTCCTCACGCCCCACATCCTCGTTCTCGCTGCCCTCGCCGGATGGCTCAACCGCGAGCAGCAGAAAGTCTTGGAGTTCCTCCGCGAGGAGAACCGCATTCTGCGCGAACAACTCGGCGGCCGCAGGCTGCGGCTGAGCGACGACGACCGCAGGGGACTCGCCGTCCGGGGCAAGGAGATCGGCCGCCGGCTGCTCGACGAGTTCGCCACCCTCGTGACCCCCGACACGATCCTCCGCTGGCACCGCCAACTCGTCGCCCGCAAGTGGACCACCAAGGCCGGTGCCGGCTGCCCCGGCGTCATGAAGGCCATCGAGGATCTCGCGGTCCCGCGCTGTGCGAGTCCCGGGTGGTTAGAGGCAGCTGCGGGGCGACGATCGCAACACGATCGCAGACGGGCGCTTACGGCGCGAAAAGGAAGCCGCCCTGCCAGGTCGAGCCCGGCAGGGCGGCTTGCGTGATAGCGGGGTTCGTGAGAACCCGAAGTGGAGGCGGCGGGAATTGAACCCGCGTCCCGCTGCCCTTCAGCGGCGGCTTCTACGTGCGTAGTCGGTCTTTTGTTTCTCGCCTTGGAAGCCTCCGATCGACAGGATGCTTCCGCGGCATACCCCCCTGATCTCGTCCGGCCGCGCGGGAGTGCACTTGGCCGGACCAGTTCGCTATTTAGCGCTGATCAACCGCAGCGAACGGGCAGCGGATCAGCGTGGCAGCCTTTTCAGGCGGCCAGAGCGTAGTTGTTATTGGCAACTAAAGTTGTTCCAGGGATTTGAGAGGTGTCTGGGACCTCTGCACGCCACCACCGCATCTTGAAGCCCGGTCGATACCAAGTCGCCCCCGTCTGC
>JBFIHP010000359.1:0-4262 GCA_041601735.1 Planctomycetota bacterium
AGGGCGCCGGGGAACCAGAAGCGCGCCGCCTCGAAGGCCTTCATGAAATCGACGTCACGGTTGACGCCGCCGTCTTCGAAACCGACCTCGACCAGGGAGTACCAGGGGCCCTCGAGAGGCCGCAGTCCACGACCGCGATCCTGGATCATGTCGCCGCAGACGGGATCGAGCACGACGCCCTCCTCGAGATCGACCCCCCAGCTCGCGAGCATCACCTCGAGGCCGGTGTCGCGGGCATCGGCGCCCTCGGCCGTTCGGCTGAGGAGCGAGCTCTCGCTGCGATCGAGGCAGAAGATCGCCTTGCCGCCGCCCATGACGTACTGATCGATGACGTAGGCCGCCCGCTCGTCGAGACCGGCGGGCTCCATGACGAGAAGCAGGTCGAGGTCGGCGGGCAGGGCGTCGAGCCCGCCCAGATCGAGGTTGACGACGTCGTGATCGGCACTCAGGGCGCGCACGACCGCGAGGAAGGAGGGCGGGGGCAGCTGCTCGCCGGCCTGCTGGCGGCGACCGTCGGGATCGGGGATGTGCTCGGCGACGCCGATGCGGCGGAGGAGTCCGGGCGAGCTGCGCTTGACCTGGCCCATGATCAGCTCCTCGATCCAGGCATTCGAGCGCACGCCCTCGAAGTCGATGAGCGGGATGCGCACGTACTCGCCCTCCATCTCCACGATCATCGCGAGGTAGAAGGGCCGGCCCTCGTCGCCTTCGTCCTCGAGCGAGAGCGCGGGCACCCGGTAACGATCGAGCGTCTTCTCGTCGGCGAGATCGGCGCGGACGTGAACCAGCTTGCCCAGCGAGCGCGAGGCGATGTCGTCGAGCAGCTCGCCGATGCGCTGCGGGACGTCGCGGAGCGACTCCGGGAGATCCTCGGGCGCGGAGATGAAGGTCGTGATCGTGAGCTTGGAAGGGAACTTCTTGAACAGGTTGCGCTTGCTCTCGAAGCCGAGGAGAGCCTTCTTGATCGCCTTGGTCAGCTCGAGTTCGACGTTCCTGAGCTCGAGGCCCTCTTCGGCGCTGAAGACGTTCTGCGTGATCAGATCGGACGCGTTGAGCGTGACCGGGTCGGTGCCGGGGTACCTCACCACGAGGCTGAGGTAGAAGGACTGGATGCCCTGCTGGCGGGCGTCGCGGAAGACGCCTAGCTGGGGTCGGATACGGTAGTCGCGCCGGGCCGCCTCTTCGACGGCCTCGTCCTCCTCGGGAACGATGCGCCGGAGACGGAGCTTGCCGCCGCCCTTGATCTCGTACTCCGCGAGCAGATCGAGGACCTCGGGAACGAGCGGCCTCAGGTCCTCGGCCATGTCGTTCGGGTCCGAGATGTAGGCGATCAGCTCGACGGGCTCCTCGAGGCCGTCGAGGATGCGCTCGGTCGTGGGCGACAGGCTGAACACGCGCCCCTCGGTGAGGTCGATGCGCAGGCCCCTCCAGGAGCTCGCGATCAGGTTGAAGAGGATGACGTTGATCGCCACCAGGAGGGCCGAGAGGGCGATCTGTCCGCGATCGATCCGCATCATGCCGTCCACCTCCGGGTCCGGATGCGAGTGACGTTGAGGAAGAGGAAGAGCCCCGCCACGCTGAGGTAGTAGACGACGTCGCGGAAGTCGAGGACGCCGCGCTCGATGGCGCGGAAGCGATCCCAGAAGCCGATGAAGGCGAAGCTGTGCGACACGAAGTCGGGGAGCCCCGAGCACCAGCCGAGAACCGTCTCGTGGCCGACGGCGGCGAGCAGGCCGCAGACGACCCAGCCGAGCAGGAGGGCGGGGAACTGGTCGTCGAACCAGGAGCTGAGATAGAGGCCGATGGCGGTGTAGGCGCCGCCGAGGAGCATCGCCGCGGCGTAGCCGCCGACGACCGGGCCCCAGTCGAGGTCGCCGTGGATCTCGGCCGTGATCGGGATGCCGAGCGTGAAGAGCATCGCCACCCCGACGAAGCCCATCGTTCCGATGAACTTGCCCAGGACCAGGTCGCGGGTGTGAGTCGGGAGGGTCATGAGCAGCTCGATGCTGCCCATCTCGTTCTCCTTGGCCCACTGGCGCATCGTGAGTCCCGGAACGAGGAGGGCGAGGGTCAACGGGAGCCAGGCGAAGAAGCCCCGGATCTCGGCCCTACCGGTGCCGTGGAACTCGGCCAGGAAGAAGAAGCTGATCAGGGCGGCCGCCACGAAGAGCGCGATGAAGATGTAGGCGAGCCAGGAGGAGAAGTAGCTTCTGAACTCCTTGCCCGCGAGCACGAGTGCCTTGTTCATGAGCGGCCTCCCCGATGACTCACCTCGCGGAAGACGTCCTCGAGGTCGCGGCGTTCGAGCGCCATCTCGGAGATCTCCCAACCCTCGCTCACCGCGAGGCGGAAGATCTCGGCGCCGAGGTCGCGCTCGCCGTCGAGATGCAGTCGGAAGCCGTCGCGTAGGGCCTCGACCGAGGTCACGCCCTCGAGGGCCGCGAGGGTGGCGGCGACCTCCTCGTCCGCGGCCCGGAGGCGCAGGAGCATCGAGCGCGAGCCGACCACGTCGTCGAGGTCGTCGTCGATGGCGAGGCGGCCGCCGACGATCATCAGCGCGCGGGTGCAGGTCTCCTCGACCTCCGAGAGGATGTGGGTCGAGAGGATCACGGTCTTGTCGCGCCCCAGTTCGCGAACGAGTTCGCGGATCTCGACGATCTGGTTGGGGTCGAGGCCCGAGGTCGGCTCGTCGAGGATGAGGATGGCCGGGTCGTGGATGATCGCCTGGGCGATGCCCACCCGTTGTCGGAGTCCCTTCGAGAGGGTGGCGATCGGACGGACGAGGCGATCCTCGATCTGACAGGCGCCGACCGCGAAGCGCAGCCGTTCCTTGAGTTCGGGACCGGAGAGCCCGCGCATGCGGCCGATGAAGACCAGATAGTCCTGCACCGCCATCTCGGGGTCGACCGGGTTCATCTCGGGGAGATAGCCGATCGCGGCCTGGGCCGAGGTCGGGTCCTCGACGACGTCGATACCGTTCACGCGCAGGCGTCCCGAAGTGGGGACGAGGTAGCCCGTGATCATCTTCATGGTCGTCGTCTTGCCGGCGCCGTTCGGGCCCACGAGGCCGACGATCTCGCCGGTATCGACGCTGAAGCTCAGGTCGGATACGGCCAGGAAGGCGCCGTACCGCCTGGAGACGTTGTTGAGCTCGATCATGTGTTCGTGGTGGACGAAACTCGTCGCGTTGCGGCCCATCGAAGGCGAGGCGCGCGCCGCGCCTCTCACCCTCGAGGCACTTTTTCGCTAAGCTCCCGGGCGCGATCTCCCGGTCGCCAAGAGGGTTAGCCAAAGTAACACAGGGGGGCAAGCCGAGCGCGCCCCGTCAGCATGCGTCTCCTTCTCGTCTCGCACATCTTCCTGCCCGTCGCCCGCGCCGGCGTCGAGACCTACGCCCACGAACTCGCCCGCGAGTTCGCGGGCGGCGACGGCGACGAGGTCGCGGTGGCGACGACCCGGAAGATCATCTCCCTGCCTACGGGCCACTGGCGCGAAAACTCCCTCGACGGGCTCCGGATCTTCGAGGCGGTGAACAATCTCGATCACGAGGACTTCGAGGGGACCTACCGGCACCCGGGAATGGAGCGCGCCTTCGAGGCGATCCTCGACCGCTTCCGTCCGGACGTGATCCACCTCCAGCACCTGATGTACTGGTCGCTGGGGCTTCCGGCGCTGGCGCGGCGCCGCGGCATCCGGGTTCTGCTCACCCTGCACGACTTCTGGCTGATGTGCCCGCGGCTGGGCCAGCTCGTGGACTGGCAGGGCCGACTCTGTCGCCTCCCGGAACCAGGGCGCTGTGCTCCCTGTCTCGAGAACTTCGCCTGGGGCCAGAGCGAGGCCGCCCGGCGCTGGATCGCCCGGCTCGGGCTCGTCCGCCGGCTCACCGGCCTGCCCCTCGACGCTCCGATGCGCGGCCTCGAGCGTATTCGCCGCAGGCTGAAGCCCGCCGAGGCCCCGGCGGCGGAGCCGGCCGCCCCGGTGGACCTGGCGAGCTGGAGCGCGCGTCTCGACGATCGACGGGCCGCGGTCGCGGCGATGCTCGCCGAGCTCGATCTCCTCGTCACGCCCTCGCCCTCGCTGCTGGCCCGCTTTCGCGAGTACGGGCTCGCGGCGCCTCGTGATCTCGTGCTGCCGCAGGGGCGACGGCACCAACCCTTCGCCGGCGTGGCCGCGCGGCGATCGACCTCGCCGCTGCTGCGCGCGGCCTTCATCGGCACGATCGCGCCGCACAAGGGCGTCCTCGAGCTGGTCCGGGCGGCCGC
>JBFIHP010000360.1:0-4260 GCA_041601735.1 Planctomycetota bacterium
CGGCGAGCCGATGGCGAGCCGCGAGCGGAACTCGATGCCGCGGCCGGACTTCAAGGCGCGACCGAGTTGACGTCGAACATCAGGTTCTGGGTCGAGGTCGCGGTCGAACTCAGGTCGAGCGCTGTCGTGTAGAAGCGCCGCCAGTTCCCGATCACGAAGTCGGGAGCGTGGCGATAGCGATCCGGATCGTCGGCGCGCTCCGAGGGGCCGATGGCCTCGAGGAACCAGGCCTCGGGGCCGCCCGGATGCAGGGTCACCTGCAGGAGCGTGTGCGCGCCCGAGTCGATCGGGATGTTCACCAGCGTCCCAGTCTGGCCGAGGATCGTGACGTTCTCGAGGATCGCCTCCCAGGGATCCTTGATCTGCGTGTTGCCCAGCGCGAGCATGCTGATCGAGCCGGCGACCGGATAGGCGGCGACGTCGAGCGGCGAGCTGAAGGGCGTGATGTCGATGTAGTGCGCCGTACCCCAGACCGCCTCGTTCGCGGGGAGATTCTGGAAGGGGGCCGGCGTCCAGGGCGAGGTCGGGAAGCTGAGCTGGGTCATGACCGGATTGATGCAGCTCCGCCAGGTCGAGTCGGCGCGGAGGAAGGCCGCGGCCATCGCCCGACGGTTCGGGAACCAGTTCGGGCCCGTGAAGGTCGCGAGGTCGGGGACGTCCTCGGGGAAGCGGAAGTCCGCATAGGAGCCCGCGGGGCGACCGTAGGCCTCGAAGTCCCTCATCAACTCGGCGTAGTTCGCCCAGACGAGATAGGAGATCAGGGGCTCGGCCAGCTCCGGCGCGGTGCGCGCGCCCAGGCTGTGCCATTCCTGCAGGCGGATGAAGGTCTGCGACGCCTCCGGGAACTGCCAGAGCGCGAACTCGTTCATCACGGCGAGCATCAGCGGCTCGACCGCCCGCCACCAGAGATCGAGATCATCGATGGCCATGGTGCGGAGATCCGCTGCGCTGATCTGCTCGCCGGTCGCGAGCATCTCGCGACCGCGAAGCTGTCGCCAGCTGAGCGGCGTGGTGTTCGGGTGCACCATGTACTCGGGGAATTTCGCGATGTTCATCTCGGTGTCGGGACGGACGAGATCGGGAAGCACGTTGCACTGGAGCCACTTCCAGCT
Organism: Planctomycetota bacterium; assembly: GCA_041601735.1. Classification (GTDB taxonomy): domain Bacteria; phylum Planctomycetota; family DRQF01; genus JACKGY01. Next base: position 1,113 of record JBFIHP010000360.1, read on the forward strand.
GTCGATCTCGGCCTCGTCGCCCGGATTGAGCTGCTCCCAGGGCAGTTCGGATGCGCTGTGGATGCCCTGCCACTGATAGGCCGAGCTGCTGCCGTCCTGGATCATCGACCAGTCGGTTCCCGGCGTGGGCGGGCCGCGTCGCGGGACGCGTCCGGTCCAGATGTAGCCGAGCGATCCGCTCTTGTCCGCGGCGATGAAGTTGTTGCCGAGGATGACGTTCATCGCGAACACGCCTCGGGCCTGATCGATCGTCTTCACGCGACCGAGACGGATGAAGAACTCCCACAGCGATCGCGCCGTGTCGAAGGTCGAGCCCGCGTACCAGATCGTGCCCGCGGCGTTCGAGGGCCCGATGACCGAGGTCGGCTGGACCTCGCGGACGATGGGTCGCGCATGCGAGCCGGCGTAGGATCGCTGATGGGCCTGGATCGTGACCAGGTTGGTGCTCGGGTCCCAGACCGCGATGGCCACGGGCTCGCGGATGATCGACACCGGCTGACCGTCGAAGAGGAAGGTCGCACCGCCGCCCGCCGTCGCCGCCTTCCAGACGTCCACGTAGTCGGGATTGTTCGACGTGATCGCCCAGGAGAAGTCGGGATTGAATCCCATCGCGATGGTCGGAAACGCCGGGAAGCTGATCCCGCTCAGGTCGTGATTCCCGGCCTTGATCTGGGCGAAGTAGGCGCGGAGCTGGCCGATGTCCTGGAAGCCCAGATGCGGGTCGGCGATGGTCATGGGCAGCTCGCCGACCGAACCCGCACCGCTCAGGGCGAAGCTGTTCGAGGCCCTGCGGATGTGGCTCTCGCTGGCGTTCGGGTCATCGCTGAAGGCCAGCTCGTCGGCCACCGACATCGCCGTCAGCCCGTTCATCTGGACGCCGTGACGGATCACGTCGTCGAGGGTGATCGGTCGCGAGAGGAGTCGGGTGATCGTGAGGAGGTCGTAGGAGAGCGGTTCGGTGTTGTTGACGAGCTGGGCAGCGTTGCCCAGCCATTCCAGTCGCCCCGCGTTCACGCCGGCCACGTAAGCGCGCAGGAGCGGCTTGATGTCGTTCGGCAACAGGAGGCTCTGATTGGCCGCGATCTCGTCGATCCGCCAGAGACGGCTGCGGAGGTCGATCAGGACGTGGAAGCCGATTCCGTCACGCGCGACCGGACCGGCACCGAAGTAGAGCGCCAGTTCGCCCGAGGCGAGGGCGAAGTTGCGGGCCGTCGTCAGGGGCAGGTCGCGCATCTGGGCGAGCCCGAAGCCGTAGTAAGCGGCGGCCTCGCTGTTCGAGAAGATGTGCGCCCAGGCATCCGGGTCTCGGTAGATCGTGAGCGGCTCGAGCTGGGGGCCCGGGGGCGGCGGCGTGGTGCCGGCCTGCGCCAGGGTGCTCGCGGCGAGAACGGCGAGAATCAGGAGCGATCGAACGGGTTGCATGGCCTCCTCCTTCCAGAGAGGCGGCTGCTGGTCGGCTCCCGGCGAGCCGAACGCTGCGGCCGCGGACTTCCTCCGTCGCTTCGCATCTCGCGGGCCCCGAGGACTCCCGGTTCGGCCAACGCGCAGGCTCAGGCCGACCTCGAAAGGTCGGCGCGATCGGCGCGTCGCAGAGACGGCCCGGAATCGAAATGGACACAACGGCTGGGATGAGACGCGCGGCGAGCCGAGATCCCGAAGGACGCTCTCGTCGCGAGTCTTCTCCCCGGCTTCCTTCCCCGTCGCCCGAAGATCAGCGCCGCCGCAACTCGACGGCGACGATGCGAGTATCATCGTTCCAGGTCATCAGACCCAAACGATTCTTGTTTTTGATCGGACGCATGTCGCAGGCGTCGAAGATCATGACGCCATCGATGGTCACCGTGATGCGCCCGTCCTCGGATCGCAGTTCGATGAGCCGTGACTCATCGTCTTCCTCGAGGGCGGGAAGCTCGATCCCGCGGGTCTGATACACCAGCCGATCGTAGCGCTCGAGGCGACCGCTGATGCCGCCGCCGCCGGGGTGCAGGACGGTCGTGATCCCGGAGAGCCCGTCCTTCGAGCCGTCGCCCTGACAGATCAGCCCGATCTTCGGTACCCGATCGCCGTCGGTCTCGACCTCGACCAGCAACGCGAAGTCATCCAGGCCGCGGCTGTACTTGTCGCGAAACCAGAGGAGGTTCGACGGCGCGTCGCGAGGAAAGCCCGGGCGGACCGTGTACTTGCGCCAGGCCACGCCGCCGCTCCGATCGGTACCGACGAGTCGCTTGCGGCGCACCTCGAAGCGACCCGCGGCCACCTCGAACTTCGAGCCGAAGCTCCGCGACTCGAAGACCTGTCGGAGCACCTTCTTCATGGGCGACTTCGCGGTCTCGATGGCGCGGTCCGGTCGTTCCGGGGCGTCGGAGTCGCTGGCGAGGAAGGAGAGGCGCTCGCCGTTGGGCCTGGTCACCGCGCAGATCACGCCCGAGGGGCCCCCGCGGTTCTTGACCTTGATCAGCAGCTTGTTGCGACCCTTCTCGAGGCGGACCGCGAAGCGCTGGGCGTCGGGCATGAGCGCGCGGGGACCGCGCCAGGGGATCGGTGAGGCGCCGTTCTGGCCCGAGTTGCGGAACTTCCCGACCAGACGATCATGCAGGAAGACGCTGACGTCGTCGTCGGCGCGGACGTGGATCAGGGCGTCCTGCGCCTCCAGCACGTTGACATGCGTCAAGGCGTAGATGGCCGAGTCGTCCTGATAGAGGTACTCGAAGCGGAGCCAGCCCCAGGATTCGAGCGTCACCGCAGGCTCGCGATCGGGCGTCGCCCAGCGGCACTCGTTCTCCTCGAGCCGGTAGCGCTTGTCGAAGAGCACCTCCGTCTCGGGGGGAAACACGACCGCATCGGGATCGGCGCCCGGCGACTTGAAGGGACCGATCACGCGCCAGTTCAGGATGTGGCCGAGGTCGTCCTCGGCGACGCGGGCGATCTCGTCGCGAGCCGCCCGGCGATCGACGAGTTGCATCAGGTAGCGGAAGCGGAGATCGCGCGGCAGGGGCGAGTTCGGGAAGTTCTCGGCGGCCGAGACGTCCTCGAAGCGCTCGAAGTCGTCGCGGGCGAAGGCCGTCTCCTCCTCGAGGATCGCACGACGATCGCTGTCCTCGAGCGGGAGCCGGAAGCTCACCAGATCGTCGAAGGCGCGCGCATCGAA
>JBFIHP010000361.1:0-4255 GCA_041601735.1 Planctomycetota bacterium
AGACCGTGCAGACCGCCTCGGGGTCGAGTTCATGGATGCGCTCGATCAGACCCGGGACGCGGCGCCGGCGCTCGACGACGAGCAGGACCTCGACGGGGCGCCCGCGCTGGTCGCGTCCGGGAATCGTCGTCACGTCGTGGCCCTCTTCCTGCAGGATGGTCCCGACCCGGGTGTCGGGATCGGGTGAGACCGCGCGCAGGAGTTCGAGCCCGATCGCCAGCCGGGCGTCCAGCCAGCTGCCGACGATGTTGCCCATGGCGAAGCCGCCGGCATAGGCGACGGCGAGGTACCAGCGGTCGAGATGCCGCAGGACCTGACCGGCCGCGACCAGCCAGATGATCACCTCGAAGAAGCCGAGCAGAGCCGCGGTGTAACGATAGCCGCGGACCAGCAGGATCGTGCGCAGCGTTCCGATCGAGACGTCGGCGATGCGCGCCAGGAAGATGACGAGGGCGAGCAGGGCGGGCTGGTCGTCGAGGATTCCCATGATCGGACTTCACTCCATCGCCGGGGTTCCCAGGTGTCGGTCGATCATGGGAAATTTCGACGCCGGCGAAAGGGGCGAGTTCAACTCAGCGCGTGGCCGAAGGACATGAGCCCGCCGAGGAACCAGGCGAACCAGCCCAGGGTCCAGAGCAGGAGCCGGTAACCCCGCGGCCCCGAAGCCCGGCCGAGGAACTGGACGGCGATCCCGATGAGGAGCAGCGGGGCGCAGAAGGCGGAGATCAGGAGCGAGAACTCGAGACAGCAGCTCGACATGTCCCTCGCGATCGCACCGACGAAGGGGCCCGTGACGGCGAGGAAGGTCGTGACGAGGACCTGGCGATCGTGATCGGGGCCCTCGTCGATTCCCGCCATCGTGATGAAGAGGACGAGGAGGCTGAAGAGGACGAGCAGGACCCCGAAGATGAGCCAGAGCTCGACGGGCAGACGCCGCGGCTCGGCTTGTTGCTTCACGGGGCCTCCTCCTCGTCGGCGCCCCGCCGGAGTCCGGACCCCGGCGGCGGCCGCCCTCAGTTGATGGTCACGTCCACGGCGTTGGAGATGGCGACGAGGGACCCGTTGGTCGTGGCCATGACCGCCTGGAAGGTGGTGAGCGGTCCCGGAGGGAAGTTCGGGATCTGCAGGCCGATCTGGGTGGTCGCGGCGGGGCCGGTGTTGAAGAAGGCATTGAAGAGCGAGGTCGCCGCGTTGAAGCCGTCGCCGATGATGAAGATCGTCGTGGGCAGGCCGGTCGAGGGATTCACCGCGCCGCCGATGTCGAGCTGACCGATCCCGGGATAGGTCGCCGCCACCGGCGTCAGGGGGCCGGCCAGGAGGACGATGGGGGCATTCGCCTCGCCGCTCAGCTGCATGCCCATGACGCTGCCGATCTGGACCGTCTTGTAGTAGGGGCCGGCGGCTCCGAGGGGCACGATCGAGGCGTTGATGTTCGTGGACTGGTTGATGTCGAGCACCGCCAGGCCCGGCTGCGGGGCCTGACCCGGGGTCGGCTGGGGATCGTAGACCGCGACGTCGTCGATGGCGATGTCGTGGTTGGATCCGCCGCCGTCACTCTGCCCGCGGAAGACGAGCTGGACGGTCTGGCCGACGAAGGGCGTGAGGTTCGCGAACTGGACGCTCCAGTTCGTACCCTGGTGGCCGATCGGCCCCGCCACGTTGCTGATGACCGTACCCCCGGGATAGCTGATCACGTCGATGGCGAGGAAGTTCTCGTTCGTCGTCGTGGGGTTGGTCGCGTTGGCCGAGTAGAGCCAGAAGCGCAGCTGCGGCGAGCTCAGGATCGAGAGGTCGAAGCAGGGCGAGACCAGCGAGACGGTGTTGTGGTTGGCCGAGTCGGTCACGTAGGCGTAGTAGCCGGTGCCGCTGCTGTGGTCGCCGGCGGGACCGGACAGCGGATTGGCGGCGGGCCCGGAGCGGAAGAACCAGTCCGCGCCGGCGCCGGTCGCGTCGGTCTGGTCCTGGAACCAGCCCGCGGGCGGCGTCGTGGTGCCGTTCGACGTCAGCGAGTCGAAGGTCTCGAGGTAGGGGAAGGTCGCGACCATGCCCGCCGCGCCCACGCCCTCGTAGGCCTGGCTCAGGCTGTCGTCCCCGGGGAAGAGGTCGCCGAGCAGGGTGACCGTCGCGGTGACCGTGTTCGGACCGGGAGCCGGCAGATTGACCGGCGTCATGAAGGTGTGGGGCAGGAAGGCACCCGGCTGGAGGTCGGCCGCGAGGAGGACGAAGTCCGTCGTCGGGGGTCCGCCGTTGACGCTGTAGTCGAGCTGGAGAAGGGTGTTGGCCAGAACCGGCAGGGCACCCTGGTTCTCGATGGTCACGCTCAGCGGGTGCGTACCGGTGACCGGGATGCAGGAGGTCGGATCGGCGACGGGCGCGTCGATCGACGCCATCGCGAGATTCACCGTGATGGGCTGCACGACCTTCACGTTGTCGATGCCCCACCACCAGTCCCAGCCGTAGGTGTAGACCCAACGCACCTGGGCACTGGCCGAGCCGCCCGACGCGGCCGTGATGTCGTGAGTGGTCGTGACGACGTTGGGGACGAAGCCGTAGCCGATGCTGATGTTGGTCGTGTTGTTCGCCTGCGCGGCGACGACGTTCCAGACGACTCCGTCGAAGACCTCGATCGACCAGCCCGAGGAGAGGTCGCGGAGCTGCTGATCGAAGACCAGATTCACGATGGAAGTGCCGCTGACGTTGAAGGCCGGTGAGGTGATCGTCGATACGCCGGCCGTCGTCGAGCCGGGCTGATCGGAATCGGAGACCGCGAAGGGCGCCATGAAGGGCGGATCGAAGACCCTGGCACCCGGGTTGTCGAAGCGCCAGGGCGCGGGCGAACTACCGCTGGTCGAGGTCATCCAGCCGGCGGGAGGTGTCGTTCCCACACCGGCCGAGAAGTTCTCGGTCAGGTAGGTCTGGGCCTGCACGGCAGAGGCGAGGAAGCTCACGACGACGAGGACGGCGATGACGGCTGTCCGCAGCATGGATGACTCCGGGTCCGGAGGATGGTGATCGAGACCGGCAACTCGTCGAGTCTACCGATCCGGGTCCGATCCTGTCCAATTCGGAATCAGAGGGGCGGAATCGCTGCGAAGTCGGGTCGATGAGCCGCAATCTCCTGTCCGGATGGACCTTAGCCCTCGCCGCCCAGGTCGAAGTTGAAGGAGCTGTCCGGGTCGAGATGGTCGATCAGGTCGCGGCCCGGCTCGCCGAAGGCGGTCTTGGCGCGGTCGAACATGGCCTTGGCATCTTCGAGCTCGATCATCCGGTTCGCGATCATCGCGCACTGGATGAACCCGATCCAGCGATTCATCTTCGCGTTGCTCCATTCGTCGAGGCTCTCGACGAGGCGGTCACACATCGCGATCAGGTGATCGGGCCGGAGGGGTTCCGGCTGAGTCGAAGCGACATCGGCATGGTTGCGGATCATGTCGCGGCAGCGCTCGATCATCGCGTACATCAGGTCCTGGTTCATCACTTCGACTCCCTCGTCTTCCTGCCTGCTCGAATTCGATGCCCGGCTGCCGGATGCGCGCTCTCGTCGAGCCCGTCGCCGGGAGGGACCTCAGGCCTTCTTCGGATTCGATCCGGTCGTCCCGGCGGACTTCGTGCCGGCGGCCTTCGTCCCGGCGCGCTCGCGCCTTCGTGCACGCTTGGCCTCGAACTTCTTGAAGCGGCCGCGCACGGATGTGTAGGGCATGCCCGCGGTCCGCTTGTAGCGCTCGGCCCGGATGAACCACATCGCGAGACCGCCGGTGTTGTGCTTCGGCGTCTGCGGATCGACCGTGCCGCGAACTCCGAGCGAACCCTTCTTGCCGGTGGTCTCCCAGCCGCGTTCTTCCATGATCATCCGGACGATCACGCCGATGGCCTGTCTGAGCCGCGCGCTGCGCCGGCGGTGGAGGGTGGCGAAGAATCGCGCCACCTCCGGGATCGATTCGAGCTCGCGAACGACGCCGGCCAGCGGCGCTCGATCGTGATGGATCTCCGAATCCTCCATGCGCTGCTGTCGTTGCGGGTCGTTGAAGAAGTCCAGGACCACGGCGAAGGGAGTACCCGGATCGTCGACCACGTCGACGAAGGTCTTCCCGTGACGATCCGACAGGAACTGCTCGCGACTGATCATGATTCGGGTCTCGCTTATGGGGGTGCAAGTGATGCGGGTGCAAGAATTGTATGTCCAAAAAGAGGTCGCGTCAAGCCCATCCCCCGCGATCGGTCCGATCATGGGCGGCCGGTCGGAGCCCCGAGGACA
>JBFIHP010000362.1:0-4254 GCA_041601735.1 Planctomycetota bacterium
GAGGGCGCCCATCCTGGCAACGTTGCGGCAATTTCCGCTTCCCGGTGGCGGGCCTGCCGGCAGCGGCGGCGATCTCGACCGACGGGCGCCGGAGGAAATGGCGGGGCGATCGACGAGGAGAACCACCCGTGAATCGCCGAGGCTCCTCGTCTTCGGAAGCTCGGGCCGGAACGAAGGAGCGAGGCGCAGGCCGGGCCATCATCGCCCGTTCTGCACCTCGGGTCTGCCGGTGGAGGTGATCACCGGCCTACATGGTGTCGAACTCGATCTCCGCGATGGTGCGATTGCCGCTCGGCTCCTGGACGATGACCTCGAACTTGTAGGTCTCGCCGGACTTCAGGAACTGCGGCGGCACCGTGACGGCCGGGTTGGCGACGTCGCCCTCCAGCACGATGCTGAAGACGCGCAGGATGCCGTTCTCGGTCTCGAGAATGACCTCGTAGAGCTCGGGGAGCAGCGGAGTCCCGTCGAGATCCTGCGTGACGGCGTCGAAGCTCAGGACGAGCGGGAGATTCGGATCCACGAGGTCGCCGTCGTCGGGGGAGAAGTTGACGGGCGGCGCCGGCAGGACATGGGTGAAATCGTCGTCGCCGACCAGATCGTCGCCGTCCTGCGTCCGGCCCTCGAACTCGTAGGTCCCGGCGGGGAACCTCGCGAGGAAGGCGGACATGGACAGGACGCTTGCCGGCGGTTCGGCGCTCTCGAAGAAACCCTCGGTGAGCCCCTGGTCCCTCAGGTTCTTCTTCGTCTTGACGGAGAGGACCTTCTTTCCGTCCGTGTTGTAGACGTTCATGTACTCCCAGGGCTCGCCGTCCCAGAAGAACTGGATGCCGAAGTCCGTGTCGGTCGAGTTGAATTCGATGAAGACCTGAGACTCGTCTAGTTCGACTTCCGTGCCCGTGCCCGAGCCGGAGGAGGACAGCCACCAGGGCGTGGCGGCACCACCCAGGACGAGGACCACGACGCCGACGACGATGACCGTTGCGATGCTTCTCATTGCAGACTCCCTTGTTGCTGGAGGTTGGTGACAGGAACGACTCCAGGCTAGGAGATCGCGCGCGGCCGGCGTTACCCGACGATTACCGCGCGCGAAATCGAGAGGATCGACCGCGCGCATCGCGGGACATTCCTCCCCAGCCTGCGGATTCGTCCCCGACCCCATCGGCCGGGCCTTCGCGCGCCGCGTTTCCCGAGGATGCGAGATGTCCCGCGCGATACCTCGAGCGGCCTAAGTCCAGTCCGGTGCGCGGTCGCGCCTACCCGACCGGTTCTCGGTCGAACGGCATGGCAGATGCTGGGTTTCTCCCGCGCAACGATCTTTGACAGAAGACAACTGACCGGATGTCCTGCCGAACCGAATGCCTCCGTTCTCGATCGACCGGATCGAGAGACGAGGGCCGGAGGTTCGATACCCCGGGATGAGGCCCCGCTTCGCGGGAGCGAAGGGCGCCTCGAAGCGGTCGATCGGCCGCGACTTTCCCGGAGCTTCGTCGATGAGAGACATCGACCGCGCCGGACCTTCGTCCCCTTTCCGTTGCCAGGTCGAGACCTGTCGCCTGCGCCGGTGCGAGATCCAGGGCCCAAGGGCCGCGATCCGTCTTTTCCGCGCGCCGCGAGGTGGACCGGGACGGCGGCGAGGGGCAGCCCTCGCGACCCCTTCCGTCGCTCCGACGACGGCGGTCCGCGAGACGCCCCGGCGAGGACCACGCCGGACATCCGGTTTCATCTCCTCTTCGAATGGCGGAGCGGGACGCCGTGGTCGGCGACCCGCGCGCCTTCATGTCGGTTCCGACCACGGACAGGAGGTCCTCGATGATCCTCTACTGCGATGGTTGCGGCCGTGAGATCGAACGTGAGACCTCGATCACGATCGAGGCCGGAGAATCGCTGCTCTACTTCTGCTCGGATGCCTGTGCCGAGCGCGGTTGCGATCTGGAGTCCCTCGAGCCGACCGGCGGCTCGTCGCGAGAGGAGCCGCGCGGCTTCGTCGTCTCGGGCGACGACTGATCGCCGCGGCGAGTGACGGGCATCGGGCGCCTCGGAGTCAGATCCTCGGCGTCGAGGGCGGTCTGCGTCCTCTGCGGCCCGGACTCGAGCCTGGAGGGCGCGCCGGGGATCGCAGACCAATGCGCTGATCTCATTCAGGTGAACCGCCGGATACCTTCTCCGTCGAGACGTTCGTCCGCGACGGCCCCCGCGCCCTTCGACCGTAGGCTTGCGCGCGACATGATGAACCCCGCCCGGGCCGCCCCGCGGCATCGCGCCGGGGATTCCACGGACCGGCGATCCACCGGTTGCCCGTGCCCTCGCGGGACCGGAATTTCGCCACCGCGATGCTCGCCGGCCTCGATCATCAGGAAGCAGGCGCCGCGCCGGAGCAGGTCGGGACCCGCAACGGGCTCGGTCCTCGCCCGGTTCCTTGCCTCGATCCCGGACGCCCGTTCCGGGAGCAGCCCGCTGCGCTGGACCGGGTCCAGGGGCCCGTTGCGACGGATCGGCGGCGCTGCCGGGCCGGGGGAGACCCGGAACATCTGGAAACACGACGGGAAACGAGGGGCCCGCGGTGCTAACCTGCTCACGAGGCGGTTGCCGGACTGTTCGGCGCCGCAGAACGAATTCTGGTAGCCGTGCAGTATCCGGACTCGCCCGCGGGGTCGCGGCGCGCGTGTGTCGAGGTGGTTCGCCGCCCGACCCGGTCCCAGGCGTCGCAGACAGGTCCTTGACCACGGTCCCGAGGAGGCGATCCCGACGATGGCAAGAAAGCAGAACAAACTCACCTACGAGAAGCGCCGGCGCGAGATGGAAAAGAAGCAGAAGCGCCAGGACAAGATCGCGCGCAAGCAGGAACGCGCCAAGTCGGACTCGGACGACGAATCCGAGTCCGAGGACTCCGGCTCCTCCTATGTCGTGATCGACATGGACGTCGCCGCCGGCCTCGCTCCCGACCCCTCGGAGTCACCGGAAGCGCCGAAGTCGGACTGACTCGCCCGGGCTCGCCGAGACCTCGGGCCGCCTCCCGTCATTCGTGACGGGGAGCGTCCACCGGGTCCGTCATCGCGGCCCGCCAGGCCGGGTCGATGCCGAAGGACGGCCCGATCCTCGCCGAGACGAAGAAGGCGAGCCTCAGGTGTTCCGGCCGGACGACGCTGAGAGCCTCGCTCGAGACCGTCACCCGGGCCGGGATCGCCGGACCGGCGGCAACGCCGAGGATGCTCCCCAGGCCGCTCAGGGCGGCCGTCTCCACCATGAACTGGACGACGATGTGCCTGTGGGCGACTCCCAGGGCGCGGCGACTGCCGATCTCCCGGGTCCGTTCGGGCATTCCGATCGGGTCGCGCGCAACTCCGCCTCTCCGCGGTCGCGGACTCGAAACCGATGGCGACGACCCTGCGATCATCGCCGCCGGCGACGATTCGTAGGGTCCGGATGGGCCTCGATCCCGGGCGGAAGGAGGATCTCGCGCTTCAGCGGCGGCGGATCCTTCCGGGCCGCGCCCGGCACGGCTCGTTCGTTGCAGCGAGCCCGAGCGAGCACCGGCTCCCTCGCGTCCCGAGTCGATCCTCGATCGACCGGGCTCCGGTGCCGCCGCCGATTCGCCCGGCTCCTCGACGGTCTGCCGGGCCCTGACGGGAGTCCTCGCATGGCCATCGATCAGATTCGCGATTTCCTCGGCCTCTGCACCTTGATCGGGATGGGGCTTCTGCTCTTCTGGTTCTTCATGCTGGTGCTGGCCAAGGGCTTCGTCTTCGGTCTGCACCAGAGGTGGTTCGGGATCGAATCGTCGCGCCTCGACGAGCTGCACTACCAGGGCATGACCTTCTTCAAGCTCCTGATCTTCGTGTTCAACCTCGTGCCCTATCTGGCCCTCTGCATCATCGCCTGATGGCGACGGCTGGGCGGGCCTGCGAGGCCGCGGAGCGAGGTCATCGGGCGGAGATGCGGTCGAGCCCGGCCCCGGCGCCCGAATCGTCCGGATCGAGCGCGAGGGCTTCGCGATACGCGGCCGCCGCCTCCTCGTCGCGGCCGAGCGCAGCGAGCGTGTCGCCGAGCGCGACCCGGAAGAGCGTGATCCCGCCGCGATCGAGATCGATGGCCCGCCGGTAGCCGGAAATCGCCTCCTCCGGTCGATCGAGATGACGAAGGACCTCCGCGATTCGGAAGCGGGCGGCGGCGCTGCGCGGGGCGAGCTCGATGATCATCGTCCAGACCTCGAGGCAGGTCTCGAGGTCGCCGGTGGCGGCCAGGAGGTCGGCC
>JBFIHP010000363.1:0-4250 GCA_041601735.1 Planctomycetota bacterium
TGAAGCCGGAGGAGGTCGATGCGGCCATGCGCTCGCGAGCGAAGAGCATCAACTTCGGGATCATGTACGGGATGGGGCCGGTCCGACTCGGACGCACCACCGGCATGTCTCAGAAGGAGGCCGAGAGTTTCATCAGGCGCTACTTCGAAAACTTCCCCACCGTGAAGGACTACCTCGAGTCCTGCAAGGAACAGGCGCGCCGCGACGGCTACGTCACGACGATGTTCGGCCGCCAGCGCCCCATCCCGGACATCGAGAGCTCGAACGGCCGCCTGCGCGCCGCGGCCGAGAACATGGCCGTGAACACGCCGATCCAGGGAACGGCGGCCGATCTGATCAAGAAGGCGATGATCGAGGTCGATCGCTGGATCGAGACGGAGGGTCTCCGGGGCCGGATGATCCTCCAGGTCCACGACGAGCTCGTCTTCGACCTGCCCGCGGCCGAGGAGGCCCGGTTCCGCGAGCGGGTCCCGGCGATCATGAGCGGAGTGGCGAAGCTCCGGGTGCCCCTGAAGGTCGATCTGGGCAGCGGCTACAGCTGGGCCGACGCGCATTGAGGTCGCAGGGACCGGGACCTCGTTGTCTGTGTCGGGGGGCTGGACTACGATGAAGGCGAGTGCGGCGGGGCCGCCTCATTCACGTGTGAACCGATACCGAGAGAGCGAGCGGCGCGCGGGGTCCGAAGGCCCACGAGCCGATCCTCCGAAGGCCTGCGAGCAAGCCATGACCGAGCGTTACCAGCAGCCTGTCCGAGCCCGAGGCCGCATGAGCCTCGTCGCCTGCGAATCCGGTCGTCCCTTCGCCGAGCGCGTCCGCGAGCGCATGGTCGAGCTGATCGGCGAGGCAACGCCGGGCGTCAACGGCATGCTGCGAGACTCGACCGAGATCGAGTTCGCCAACGGCGAGATCAAGACGGTCATCCACGAGAACATCCGCGGCGACGACGTCTACGTCTTCCAGTGCCTCGACGACCCCTTCAGCCACCGTTCCGTGAACGACAATCTCATGGCCCTGGTGACCGCGCTGCACGCCGCACGGCAGTCCGACGCCGAGAAGATCACCGCCGTCGTTCCCCAGTTCCCCTACTCGCGCCAGGAACGCAAGAAGACCCGTGAGGCGATCACCGCCCGGGTCGTCGCGCACCTGCTCGAGGACGCTGGTGCCGACCGGGTCATCACGCTCGACATCCACTCCGAGGCCATCATGGGCTTCTTCGACCGCTGCACGCTCGAAGACCTGCACGCCTCGACGGTGCTGATCAACTGGGTGCGCCAGAATCTCAATGTGGACAATCTCGTCGTCGTCTCGCCGGACGTCGGCGGCGCCGACATGGCCCGCTACTACGCCAACCGCTTCGGATGCCCCCTCGCGATCGTCCACAAGGCCCGGGACTACAGCAAGGCGAGTGTCATCGACAGCATGCGCCTGGTCGGTGACGTGGAAGGACGAGACGTCCTGATGCCGGACGACCTGATCGCCACCGGCGGGACCCTCCTCACCGCCGCGAAGCTGCTGAAGGACGAGGGTGCAAACCGGGTCGATCTCGCCTGCGCGATGCCCTTCCTGAACGGCAACGCGGTCGAGAAGTTCGACAAGGCGCACGCCGAGGGCATCTTCGACAACCTGGTCGGCACCGACTCCGTCCACCGCGGCCCCGAGTTCTCGGTCCAGCACCCCTGGTACCACGAGGTCTCGGTCGCCCCCCTCTTCGCCCGGGTCATCTTCAACATCAACCAGAAGCTCTCGGTCAGCCAGCTCCTCAGGTAGGCCCCTCCGGCCGGCGCGGAGAACGCCCCGACCACGCCCAAGTCACGGCTTCCAAAGCCTTTCCGGACCGCACGGCGCCGCTTCGTCACCGGATTTTGTGAATCGTGGCCGTCTTCCTCTTTGTTAGGATGGTGGCCCGTATACATCGGAGCGGGGCCGAAGTCCGCGTGCGGGGTCACGGCACGGCGGCACCGCCCGAGGGCAGACAGACATGATGCGATTGAATGGGGCGCGTCGCGGAGCGACGACCCCGACGGTGAGACAAAGGGAGTTCCACTCATGAGAAGCCTTCTCTTCCTCCTGCTCTGTGCGTTCGCGATCGGCTTCGTTCTCGACGCGCCGGTCCTGGCGCAGAGCGATCAGGACGAATTCGACAAGCGCATCGAGGCGACGGACTTCACCGATCCCGAGTCGCTCTACGAACTCGCCAAGTGGGCGATGGCCAACAAGTCGTCCAGCAAGATCCGCGCTCAGGGCCGCGGCTACATGAAGGAGGTCATCGACCTCGACCCGAACCACGCGGGCGCTCGCGAGACCCTCGGTTACGAGAAGGTCGGCGACGAGTGGTACCTGGCCAAGGACGCCGCCAAGGCCCGCAAGAAGCTGATGAAGGACGAGATGGAGGGCAAGGGCTACGTCTGGTTCAAGAACGGCTGGATCAAGAAGACCGAGAAGCGCGACTGGGGCAAGAACTGGGAGAAGGACGAGAACGACGTCTGGATGTCCTACGAGGACGTGATGCGCGCGAAGGGCTACACCCTCTACAAGGGCGAGTGGCTCCAGATGGGCGAGAACGACCGCAAGGCGATCGAGTTTCACCGCAAGATGACCGGCGCCGACATCCTCGTGGTCTCGACCCCGCACTTCCGCTTCCACACCTCCATCCCGCCGAAGTACGTGGTCCAGTACACCGAGCTCGCCGAGAAGGTCTACGACTGGTACATGGAGACCTTCCAGGTCGAGGAAGGCCGCCGCGCCAACTTCTTCGGCGGTCCGGTCCACATCTGGACCTTCGAGACCGCGCAGCAGTTCCAGGACTGGGTGACGACCTACTCCGAGACCTACGAGTTCGACGACGAGGACAAGAAGCAGTTCCGCGATAACCCCTCGGGTTGGCTCCTGGGTCACAAGCGCCTGGCCACGATCGTGGCGGAGGACGCCAAGGACGTCGAGAACCCGCTGCTGCACGACCTGGGCGTGCTCTTCCTGCGCTACAACATCCTCGGCCCGACCGCTTCCTGGCAGTCCGAGGCCATGGGGCACCTCGTCGAGGAGCTGTTCAGCACCGACAAGTTCGGCCGCGTGAACATGTCTACGCGCAGCAAGTACGCCAACGGCGGCGGTATCGCCGGCAAGGACTACAACACCAAGGACGGCCGTCCGCAGGCCAAGGGCATCGTCAAGGCCCGCGACGACATCCCGATCCGCGAGCTCTCGCAGCAGACGCTGAACTCCCTCAACCAGGACCACCTGGCGCAGGGCTTCAGCATCTGGGAGTACCTCTACACCAAGCGCCTCCCGGATCTCATCGGCATCATCAAGTCGCAGCGCGGCGTGAAGGCCAACGACATGCCCGGCGTCGTCGACGGCGCCATCCAGGCCGGCACCGGCAAGTCCGCCGCCGACCTCGAGCGCGAGTGGCGCGACTACGTCAAGAAGTACTACCGCTGATCGCCCGCCCGATCACCGACTCGACTCGAAGGGGCCGCGTTCCTCCCGGAACGCGGCCCCGCTCCTTCCCCGCATCCCGCCGGAGCGCCCTGGCGACGCCACAGGAGCGCCGCCCTGACCGAGCGGCCCTTTCCTCCGCATGAGCGCTCGATGCCGGCCTGTCGGGCCGGCGCTCCTCCCGATCTCTCGATGCCGGCCTGACGGGCCGGCGCTCCTCGCGAGCGCTTTCCGGTTTGAGGCCTCGAGGGTCAATCGCGGGGCAGGAGGAGGACCGCGTTGAGGAAGAGCCGGGTCAATCCATGCCAGATGCTGCGGAAGTTGGGATCGCCGGCGATGTAGACCACCTCTCCGCGGCCGAGATCCTCGACCACGGCGTAGCCCCGGCCGCGCAGGTCGCGCTCCGATTCCGGCAGGATGTAGCCGGAGAGCGGCGGCGCATCGACGAAACGGGCGATCGGCTGACCCGGACCCTTGGGATCGAAGCTCGCGATCCCGGTCTGGAAGACGGCGATCTCGTCGCCGTAGCCGAAGGCCAGCGGATGCGCCGGATCGAGTTCGACCCGGAAGATCGAACCCGGCGTCGAGCGCCTCCGGCGCATGGCCTCGCTCTCCTCGATGAGCGGTCGCGGCCCGTCCTCCTCGGCCTTCTCCTTCTCCTTCCCCTTGTCCTCCTTCTCCTCGCCGCGCTTCGTCGATACCCGGGTGAAGCCGTTCCCCTCGGCGGAGAAGCTGCGGGCCGCGGAACCGATGAGGACGAGGGTGCCGCCGTCACGGACGAAGGCGCGGATGTTCTCGAGAGCGCGTTCCGAGAA
>JBFIHP010000364.1:0-4249 GCA_041601735.1 Planctomycetota bacterium
ACTCTGCTCGTCTGCGCTCCGTCGCGGGCCGGGCGGAGGAGTACGGCGCCATCGCCGACCGCCTGACCGAGTTCCTGGACGACAAGCACGCGCTCGAGGAGGAGGTCCTGATGCGCGAGCGCGCGGAGACCGAACTTGAGAAGGCCCGGCTGGAAGCCGAGCAAGCCAGCGACGCGAAGAGCAGCTTTCTCGCCAACATGAGCCACGAGATCCGCACGCCCATGAACGGTGTGATCGGCATGACGGAGCTCCTCCGCACCACCGAACTCGACGAGGAGCAGCTCGAGTACGTCGAGACCATCCAGTCGTCCGGGCAGGCGCTCCTCGGCGTCATCAACGACGTTCTGGATTTCTCGAAGATCGAGGCCGGCCGCATGAGCCTCGAGATGATCCCGTTCGACCTTCCCGCGGTGGCCAACGAGACGATCGCGCTCTTCCAGCCCCTGTGCCGCTCGAAGAGTCTCGGTCTCACGCTCGAGCTTTCGGAGGATCTCCCCCGACTCGTCAGCGGCGACCCGGTGCGGTTCCGTCAGGTTCTCACCAACCTGCTCGGCAACGCCGTGAAGTTCACCCGGGAGGGTGAGATCGTCGTTTCCCTCGGACTCCAGCGCACCGACGCGACCCGCTTCCGCGTCCATGCCGCCGTGAAGGACACCGGGATCGGCATGGAGAAGGCGGTGTTGAACCGTCTCTTCGAGCCCTTCGGACAGGCCGATTCATCGACCTCGCGCGAATTCGGAGGCACGGGCCTGGGGCTCTCGATCACCCGTCGTCTCGTCGAGCTGATGGGCGGCGCGATCAGCGTCGAGAGCGAGCCCGGTGTCGGAAGCACCTTCCGCTTCAGCGTCGAGTTCGGCATCCCCGACCTCTCGAGCCCCGAGGCCAACACCAACACCGAATGCCAGCGATCCGTCTCGTCTCGGCACGTCCTCGTCGTCGAGGACAACGAGGTGAATCGTCGCGTCGCGGCACGCATGCTCGAGAACCTTGGCTGCAAGGTCGACCTGGCCACGGACGGCCAGGAGGCCGCCGACCGCGTGCGCGAACGGGACTACGACCTGGTCTTCATGGACCTTCAGATGCCCGGCACGGACGGCTACGAGGGCACTCGCCTGATCCGCGAGCTCGAGGACGAGGGGCGCCCGCACGTCCCGATCGTCGCCCTGACCGCCAACGCCCTCGTCTCCGACCGCGAGAAGTGTCGCGAGTCGGGGATGGACGACTTCCTGGCGAAGCCCATCGTCCGCTCGGAACTCCTCCGGGTCTTCGGCCGCTTCAACAACAAGAAACGCTCCAGGCTCCGCTGAGCCCGGGCCTGCTCCGGTCGGTGCCTGCCGAAACGAGGCCGGGGCGCCTGCGAATTCAACCGCCCGCTCGGCCCCGCCCCGCCGATGGAGACATCCGGCCCGTCACCTCCGCCGCCCAGGAATCCGGAGAATGCTTGTTTTCTTTATGGCGTAAAGTAGTCTGCGCCGATAGAGGCAAGACCATGATCCGACTCTTCTCCGCCATCTTCCGTCTCATTCGCCTGCGGGCCCGACTGGCCGGCGCGTCCTCCTCGATCGCGGCCGGGCGCCCGGGAAAGGACAACCGATGACACGCGAACTCCTCGTCCAGGATCTCCCGCCGGGCCTCGCGCACCGGGCCCAGATCCCCGCCGACTGGGAACCGGGCATCCTCTGTTCCCGCCAGGACGTCTTCGAGGCCCTGCGCGGCCTCGGGCTCGACTTCGATTCGACCCGCCCCGAACGGGTCCGCTGCGAGCTCGGCCCGGGTCGCTTCCTCGAGCTGATCCTCGGCGCGGAGGAGCTCCTGTTCTCGTTCCGGCTGCGCAGCGGCGAGAGCCCGGACGAAGGCCGCCTCGTGGCCGCCCTCCTCGATCGCCTGGGCTTTCGCGCGCTCGATCCCGCGGCGCCCGGCGGCCTCTTCGATCCGCGCAGTCACAGGCCCCGGGCCTCTTGAGTCGTCGGGGCATCTGGCGCGGCGATTGCAGATCCATCGGCGATCGGCGCGGCCCAGGGCGCAGATGGCGGAATTTTCCCCATCTCGGCCCGGACGGCGGCTCGCGACCTCCGGCCCTGGGGAGTGAGCGGTGTCTCGTCAGCGAAACCGGCCGAGGAGGAGATCCATGCGCAGCCTCATCCTGGGCGCGGCCGGCCGCGACTTCCACGACTTCATCGTCCTCTACCGCGACAACCCCACGATCGACGTGGTCGCCTTCACGGCCACGCAGATCCCCTACATCGACGATCGTCGTTTCCCTGCCGAGCTCGCCGGAGCGCACTACCCCGAGGGCATCCCGATCGTTCCGGAGGACGGCTTCGAGGAGCTGGTCCGCAACGAGGCCATCGAGCAGGTGATCTTCGCCTACTCCGACGTCTCCTTCGACCACGTCGCCGGGCTCGCCGCCCGCGCCAACGCCGCCGGCGCCGATTTCGTGCTCCCGGGAGCCCGCACGATGGTGCGCTCGATCAAGCCGGTCCTCGGCGTCTGCGCCGTGCGGACCGGTTGCGGCAAGAGCCAGGCCTCGCGCCACTTCCTTCAGATGCTCGGCGACCGCGACCTGCAGGCGGTCGGGATCCGCCACCCCATGCCCTACGGCGATCTCGCGGCCCAGGCCGTCCAGCGCTTCGCCTCGGTCGAGGATCTCGAGCGTCACAAGTGCACGGTCGAGGAGCGCGAGGAATACGAGCCCTACGTCGAGGCCGGACGCGTGGTCTACGCCGGCGTGGACTATCCCGCGATCCTCCGTTCCGCCGAGCAAGAGGCCGACGTTGTCATCTGGGACGGCGGCAACAACGACCTGCCCTTCATCGCGCCCGATCTCCACGTCGTCCTGATGGACCCGCATCGTCCCGGCGACGCGCTGCGCTACTACCCCTCGGAGGCCCAGGTCCGCCTCGCCGACCTCATCCTGATCGCGAAGGCCGACACCGCGAAGAAGGAGAACGTCGAGTCCGAACGCAAGCTCGCCCGCGAGCTGAACCCCGGCGCCGAGGTGATCGCCGTGGGCAGCTCGCTCCGACTCGACGGCATGGACGAGAAGGCCCTCAAGGGCAAGAAGGTCGTCTGCGTCGAGGACGGGCCCACCACGACGCACGGCGGCATGCCCTACGGCGCGGCCACGCTCCTGGCCAGGCGCGCCGGCGCCGAGATCGTAGACCCGCGACCCTACCTCTCCGGCGAGCTGAAGAAGACCTTCGAGAAGTACCCCGATCTCGGTCCCCTGGTGCCGGCGATGGGCTACTCGAAGAAGCAGCTGGAAGACCTCGGCGCCTCGGTCGATGCGGTCCCTGCCGACATCGTCCTGGCCGGCACGCCGATCGACCTCGGTCGCCTCATCAAGCCGAAGCAACCCATCCACCGGGTCCGCTACGACCTGGTTGAATTGGCGGGCGAGACGCCGCTCGCCGAGGTCCTCGACCGCTGGCTCGCCAGGCGCGGTCTGATCTGAAGCCTCGACTCCGGCGCGGGGCGAGCCTGCTCCTCGAGGAGCTCCGGCGGGCGGCCGGTCCCTTGACCGCCGCCCGGCCCGGAGCTACCTTTCCGACGAACACCAGGCGGGTGTAGCTCAGTTGGTAGAGCGTCAGCTTCCCAAGCTGGATGTCGTGGGTTCGAACCCCATCACCCGCTCTCGCAGAGAAGGCCGCGAACGAGATGATTCGCGGCCTTCTTCGTGCCCGGAGCGGCGACGTCGATCTCGTTTCCCCGGACGTCGGGACTTCGTTCTTGACCCCTCGCTGCGCGGTCGCGAGTATGGTCTCCTCGCCCTTGCGTACCAGGCCTGCGAGATCAAGACATGAAGCTCTCCGTATCGGCGTCACTCTTGCTCGTCGTCTTCACGACCCATCTCCGGGCTCAACCCCAGGAGATCGAACTCGTGGCGCCCCACGCGCACGTTCGCGTCTTCAACCAGTCCGACCTCATGCCTCCGAACGGTCTCACCATCGAGGCCTGGGTCTTCTGGGACGGCGCGCTCGCCGCCTTTTCGAACGGGGCGAACGTCGTGAGCAAGGGTTCGAGCGGACTCGTGCCCTATTACATCGCGGTAGACGACTTCCAGCAGGCCATCGAGCTGAACATCCGGACCACCGGCGGCAGCTTCGGATTGCCCGGTAGCGTCCCGGCGGCGTTGAACGCCTGGACCCATGTCGCCGGCAGCTGGGACGGAACGACGATGCGGCTCTACGTCAACGGCCAGCTTACCGACAGCCAGGCCCGGAGCGGGACCCTGCTCACCAATTCGCTC
>JBFIHP010000365.1:0-4243 GCA_041601735.1 Planctomycetota bacterium
GCCAGGTGAACAGCCATTCGACCAGAATCAGTTCCGCCATCAGCAAGCGAAGGGATTGGGCAATGGTCAGCGTGACCGGAGGCAAAATGTTCCGCATCGCGAACTTCCAGCGGATCGCCATCACGCCGGGATCGCGCCAGGCTTCGGCGCGGTCGTCCCAACCCGTCGGGTCCTCGCAGGCGTAGAGCGGCTGGCCCATCTCGCGGATCATGGCCACGACGGCCGCGGGGTCCTCGATCTCGGCATCGACGGCTCGAAGCGCGGAGTAGACGAACTCCACCGGAGTCTTGAACTTCGCCCGGTAATGCCGTGGGTCGTAGAACTCGTCGGACTCCAGGATGTGCTTCATCGCGCGCTTCAGGTCGAAGCCGCTCCGCCTGAGTTCGAGCGCCGTGCTCTCCACCAGCTTCTCGGGCGGCTCGTCGTTGACGAGACGGATGCACATCTTGCGGGCCACGAAGCGCGCAGTCTCGAGGTGACCCGCGAGATACTCGATGATCCGCTCGGCTTCCTGCATCCCGTTGCGACGCTTCTCGCGGGCGAAGGACTTGCCGAGCACGAACTTGTCGCCGTGATCGTGCATCGCGTCGCGGTAGTCGAAGATGTAGGCGTTCTCCCCGGTATCGACGGTCCAGCCGGTCAAGGCGCGCGCCAGATCGATCACGTCGCGCTGCTCGTAGCCGTTGTCAACGCCGAGGGTGTGCAGTTCCATCAGCTCGCGGGCGTAGTTCTCGTTGATGCCGCGCTGCGCCGCGATGTTCGCCGCTTCCTCGCCCCGTTCCTTCGAGCCGGTCTTGCGCCGGACGTCGCGGGCGACGCCCTTGAGTTCGGTCTTCGTCGGCGGGCGTCGTGAGATGTAGTTGTCGAGGTAGACCAGCATGGCGGGGTGCTTCGCCGAGGCCATGAGCATGTCGCCGAAGCGGCCGAAGACCTGCGCCCGGATCACCTCGCGATCCCATTCGGTCGCGGTGTATCGCACCGAACCCTTGCTGCGATCGACGTTGAAGTGATTGCGCCAGAAATCCGCCATCACCTCGGCGGCCTGGCCCCGCGCATAGACCGCGCGAATGACGATGGAACCGAGCAACTGCCGGTCCACCTCCGCTCCCTTGGAACCGAAGGCGTCGTAGACGCCCTTGCTGTCGAGGCCGAGGCTCTCCCAGCCTTCGAGCCTCTTCGCTGTGGCGGCATCCAGGAAGACCATCTCGAGCTGCTGATCGATCCAGTCCTCGAGGCCGATCTCCTCGACCTCGGCGACCAGCTGGTCGTCGGCGCCGAAGCTGAGCCGGTTCAGGACGTGGAGGATGCGCTCGCGAGGCGTGAGCTCCTGTCGGCTCTGGGCATCGAGGCTCAGGCCGAGGCAGAGCACGAGCACGACGGGCAGGATGGCTGGCATGGTTCGATCTCCGGAGTCCCCCGGATTCTGCATCGAATCGGCCGTTCTGTCAGCAAAAAAGGGGGATCGACGGGGGAACGAGAGCGACCCCGAAGCCGGGCTTCGGGGTCGCCTCCAACTCGCCGCCGCGAAACGCAGCGAAGGGCTCAGGGCACGTCGAGATGCTCGCCCCAGACCAGGACGCGACGATTCACGTTCGGGCCGGTCGCCGATTCCTGCAGGAGCAGGAAGGCGTTGCCGAAGTGGTGAAACTCGAGATCGTGGGTCAGGAAGCGCAGCTGCGGCGTGTACATGGGCTCGAGCGTGGTCGCGAGCTGCCCCAGATTGAACTGCAGATCGGGGGTCCAGCCGGCGAGGAGCTTCTGGCTCAGGAAGGGCACGATGCCGACGTCGTTGTTGTCGCCGAAGTGGATGATGTCCTTGCCGTTCAGACGGAACAGGTAGGCGTTGTTCTCGACGTTGAAGGGATCGTTGAGGTTCGGGATCGTCATCGCCGGATCGAGGAAGGATCCGTACTGCCAGCCCGGAAAGGCCGTCCAGGTCAGCGGCCCGATCTGGTGATCGCTGGTATCGGTCGGCACGATCATCATCGAGGCCGCGTTCGGCGTGTTCAGGTAAAGCGCGTGATTCTTGATCTCCTGGGTGCAGATGACCGGCTTGTTCCGGACCAGCATCTCGTAGACCAGCTGCGCGCTGACGTGATCGCCGTGGATGTGGGTGATGAAGTAGGCGTCCAGGATGTTGGCCATGGCCTGGACCTGCGCCAGTTCGACCGGCGTGTTGTTCGGTGTGTAGGCCGTCGCGGCGAAGGGGCCCTCGCAGACATCGACGCCGAAGGTGAAGCGGTTGCCACCGGCGTCGTGGCCCTGGACGATCCAGCTCGACGAGTAGAGCTTCAGTACGCGGACGCCGGTCGCGGGCGGCGGGCTGTTCGAGAGGACGTTTAGGGTCTCCCACCAGCGGGCGTGATGGAAGAGCGAGATGAAGGGGCCGAGCGCCGGATCGAAGAGCGGATGCAGCTCGTAGCTCGGAACGTAACAGGCGAAGTCGATGAAATCGGTGATCGCCTTGCGAACCGCCCAGTTCGTCCCCGTCGCATTCGGATCGTAGGTCATCAACCAGCCGCTCATCGGATAGGAGAAATCCGAGAGCTGGCTCTGGGCTGCGGCCGGTCGCGAGCCCCATCCAAGGCCCAGGACCACCAGCATGGCCACGGTCACGAGTGACTTCGACATCATCAATCCTCAGCAGCGAGATCGGCACGATCGCGGTCCACGAAAACCGGGGACCTGCTCGTCAGTTTCTTTCGGCGCGACCTTTCGCTCACTTGAGCGGAGAGTTCATGCGTTCCGCGGGGATCCCGACCGGAAGGGCTCATGTGGACCGAGCCGGTCCCGGTCACCGCGCACGCAGGATCCGCGGGAAATGGTCGTTTTCGGCCAAGAAGGCAGCAAATCTGGGTTCGAGGCGTCGGTACGGACCCGGCGACTCGAGATTCCCTGCACCCCTCCCCGCGACGTCGTTCCGTCGCCCACCCGGTGCCGGCAACCGCAAGCCGGAATTCCGGGCCTCCCCTGCTACCGGGGAGTCGCGTCAGGAGCCGTCCCCCGACTTCGGCGAATATAGAGGGCCGCTCATGCAGGTCAATGAATTTTTTCCCAGTCTGCGAGCGGCAGGGCGCGGCCGCGGGCGAGTGCCGGTTCGGGGCCGCAGCGCGGCGCGGAGGAAAGCGGCCTCGAGGATCTCGGCCGTCCGGGCGAAGAAATCCGGTCGCACGTGGGCCCATTCATGGTCGAAGACGAAGGTCCCGCAGTAGCGGTTGTCGCCCTCGTCGAAGGCGAGAAAGGCCCTGATCAGGTCCGGGACCTCCCGGAGCCGGTGGCGATGGTTCAGGAGAACCAGGTCGAAGGCGTTCTTGTGGTGGTAGGTTTCGTCCCGCATCAGATGGCGGATCCAGCGCGACGCGCTGGGGAGTTCGAAGCGCCGGTAGAGGTCCATGTCGATCCGGTAGGCCCGCATCGTGGCGAGTTCGTCGTAGGCGAAGAGGACCGCGAGATCGAACTCGTCCTCCAGGAAGGCTGCAACCGCCGAGAAGTCGGGCTCACGCGCGTCCAGCGACCGCCGCAGGTCGCCCTCGTCCTCGCCGTAGAGGACCGCGAAGAGCCGGAGGAAACCCTCCGCGTGGTTGATCTCGTCCTCGAACCAGGCGGTCTCGAAGGCCAGGAACTCGGGGCTGAAGGACCCCGCCGAGGCCATCAGGCGGTCGTGGAGGTGTCGCGAGTCCCACTCGGCGCAGAGATCGAACCAGAAGAAGCCCCGAAGACGAGCGAGGGTCGCCTCGTCCAGCCCGACCTCGGCTCGATGAAGAGTCGCGAAGTTCGCCCGGGCGTCCCAGAGGAACTGCCGGGGCCGCCACGGGGCCGCCGTCTCGGCCATGGCCAGGTCCTCCCGATCCAGCGATCCGGCTCGCTTCCTGGGCGGTCCGGACATGAAGAAGACCGGTCCGCCTCGGCGTCCGGTCTTCCTGAAGTAGCGGGGGCCGGATTCGAACCGACGACCTCCGGGTTATGAGCCCGACGAGCTACCAGCTGCTCCACCCCGCGGTATTTCAGGGGGAGTATAGGGTGCTCGCCAGCCGCTTCAAGAATTGCGCACGTCTTTTTTGGATCGGGACTTCGAGCAAGGTCAGCTGCTCGAGATTCGATCGGAGGCGCGCGAGTTCCGATTCGTCGGGACTCTCCGAGAACTCCAGGGCTCGCGCCGCCTCCGGCGCCCAGCTCCTGATCATCGCGAGGACGGCTCCGCCTCGGGTCCTGAGGTCAGCGTCGGCGAGGAGCAACATCCGGC
>JBFIHP010000366.1:0-4240 GCA_041601735.1 Planctomycetota bacterium
GTATCCCTCGTCCGGCTCCGGGCGCGGCGGGAGCTCGAACGGTTCCGGGGTCAGATCCTCGTACTCGATCATGCTCAGGAGGTGGCTGATGCAGTTGAGCCGGGCATGCCGCTTGACGTCCGAGTTGACCACGTACCAGGGCGCCTGCTTGATGTCGGTGTGCGCGAACATGACGTCCTTGGCGATCGAGTACTCGACCCACCTCGCTCGCGACTCCAGGTCCATCGGGCTCAGCTTCCAGCGTCGTACGGGGTCCAGGTTGCGCTGCTGGAAGCGCCGTTCCTGCTCTTCGTCGCTCACCGAGAACCAGTACTTGATGAGGATGATCCCCGCGCGGACCAGCATGCGTTCGAACTCCGGGCAGGAGCGCAGGAACTCCTGGTACTCCTCCTCGGTGCAGAAGCCCATCACCCGCTCGACTCCGGCCCGGTTGTACCAGCTGCGGTCGAAGAGCACGATCTCGCCGGCCGCCGGCAAGTGCGCGACATAGCGCTGGAAGAACCACTGGGTCGTCTCGCGCTCGGTCGGCGTCGGCAAGGCCACGACACGGCAGACCCGAGGGTTCATGCGCTGGGTGATCCGCTTGATCGATCCGCCCTTGCCCGCCGCGTCTCGCCCCTCGAAGATGACCACGATCTTGAGGCCGTTGGCCTTGGTGAACTCCTGCAGCTTGATCAGCTCCACCTGTAGCTCGGCCAGCTTCTTCTCGTACTTCTTCCGCGGAATCTTCGCCTTCTCGGTCGTCACCGACTTCTCGGTCTTCTTCCTGGAACCCATGCGCGGTTGATCTCCCTGCTTGCTTGATGGCGCGCCACCGCCCCTTCACGGCGACGTCGCGGCTCTACTCCTTGAACGTCCCGTGCGCCTTGTGGTGCTTGCGCATTCGCGTTGCTTCCTTGTTGCCCGGAATCACGATGTCCGGGTTGGGGTCGAAGTCGAGCGAGCGACTGCGACCCTTGTAGGGCACCGACCGCAGGATCACCTTGATGGTCTCGAAGCGGGCCTGTTGCTTCTGATCCGATCGGATCACATGCCAGGGATTGGCCTTCGTGTGGGTCTTCTTCAGGAGTTCGAACTTCTTCTCCGTGAACTCGGCCCAGAGGTCCTGCGCCTGAAGGTCCACCTCGCTGAGCTTCCACATCCTGAGCGGATCGTGCTTTCGTCTCTCGAATCGGCGCGCCTGCTCGGCCTTGCTGACCGAGAAGTAGAGCTTGATCAATCTCGTCTTGCCGTCGCTGATGAAGCTCTCCTCGTACTCGTTCACCTTCTTCATGAACTCGCGGTACTGGCGAGGCGTGCAGAATCCCATGACGGGCTCCACGAGAGCACGGTTGTACCAGCTACGGTCGAAGAGCACGATCTCGCCGGCGTGGGGAAACTGCTCGATGTAGCGCTTCATGTGCAGCTCGGTCTGCTGCTGCTCGGAGGGCTTCCCCAGGGCCACCGTCCGGTAGTGCTTCTCGTTCATGTAGCGCGTCACCCGCCGGATCGTCCCGCCCTTGCCGGAGGCGTCCCGTCCATCGAACAGGATGATGACCTTCTGGGCGGTTGCTTCCAGGTGCGCCTGCAGCTTGATGAGTTCGGCCTGGTAGGGCTTCAGGGTCTCGGCTTCGATGTAGCTCCTGAGCGCGGCGCGCAGGATGCGATTCCGGTCCCGCTTCTTCATGTCCCGGATGACGTGGTTGATCCAGTCGCGCCCGAAGACCTCGTCCGGTGATTCGATCGAATCCAGGGCCTTGGTGATCCTCTTGGCCGTGCGTTGCGATTCCTTCATGGCTCCTCGGTTCTTCTCCCGGCGCTCGGGCTCGTCCCTGCGGCTCGACGCGGCCCGATCCGCCGGTGGGCGTCGGGCCGGGATGCGTCCAGAGTATCCTCGCCGCAAGGCCGCTCCGCGTCTGCGTGGTATTCCGGCAATTCCCGTGCCGCTCGGCGAAACCCGCTCCTTCATCCGGCCTTGACCAGGAGCATCATGGCAAACCCTCGGCTTCGCCCGGGGAGGTTGGCGGACCACGGCTTCGGGGCCTTCAAGCGCATGGTCTTTCGGGCCCGGCAGGAGAAGAGTGCTTGCAGCGCGGAAGGGATGCCGCCCTGCCGGATCGAGCCCGACGGGGTGTTTCGCGCTTGAGCGGGACCTCGAGAGGTCCGAAGTGGAGGCGAGGTGGCTCTCCTCGAAACACTCTCCGCCCTGCGGGGTGGCAGTGGAGGAGGGAGGTCGCAGCTCATGCCGACGGCTGCAGGTTCTCTCGGATGATCTTCGGGTGCGTGGCCGCGATCCGCAGGAGGGCCAGGGCCGATCCTGGAACGCGACCTGCCCGGGCGTCACTCAGCGGAGGGACAGCTCCAGGGAACCGATTGCGCGGTCGGGCTCCCTTCGCATCCGGATGCGGATCGCCTCGCCCCGTTGCTCCGCGTTCTGCGGCTCGTCGAGGAGCGGGTCATCGTCGAAGACCGCGTAGCCGGGCGCCGCGAGTCGTCTGGACCCGGCCCGCGCGCTGATGTGGATGTGGCGCGCCTGACGGGTCCCCGGATAGGGCCCCGGCCGGACGAGCGTCACCTCGAAGCGCCCCTTGTCGTCGCTGACGACGGTGCCGAAGATCCGAGGTCGGCGTTCACCTTCGATCGTCGGGTGGTAGCGACCCTCGGCATCGGTCGCGAACAGACGGACGACCGCTCCGGGCACCGCCCTCCCGTCCGGGCCGCGCAGGAGACCCTCGAGGACCAGCGGCTCTCCGGGCTCGTCCTCACGAACGAGGCGCAGCTTGCTGATTCCGTGCCGGCGCGCGGCATCGTCGATCAGGGAGCGAAAGGCCCGGCTGTCGCGCAGTCCGCCCTCGTGGCGCGGATCGAGCAGGACCCTCTGGAGCGCGGCGGGATCGGATTCGATCTCCCGTCGCAGCGCGTCGAGCGTGGCCAGCTGCGCGGCTCCCAGGCGCGGCTCGATGGCGTCGTCTCCGGCATCGCGATCCTCGCCCTTGCAGGCGAGGCAGGCGAGCGACAGCGAGACGATGATCAGCCAGGGGAGCGGGCCCATGCACAGACCATGCATCGAGGCCCGAGGGCCTCGGTGCGTGGACTCCGCGGCCGATCGTTCGATCAACGGAGCGCCTTCAGGGCCGCGTCGTAGTCCGGCTCCTGAGTGATCTCCGGTACGAGCTCGACGTGGACGACCTTGTCGTCCTTGTCGATCACGACCACGGCCCGGCCGAGCAGTCCGGCCAGGGGGCCGTCCACCATGGCGATGCCGTAGGCGGTCCCGAACGAACGATCCCGCATCTCGGCCACGGGGATCACGCCCTCGATCCCCTCCGCCGTGCAGAACCGCTTCTGGGCGAAGGGGAGGTCGCGCGAGACGGCCAGGACGACCGCGTCCTCGCGCGATCCGGCCTTCTCGTTGAACTTGCGGGTCGAGGTCTGGCACACCGGAGTGTCGAGGCTCGGCACGATGTTGAGGATCTTGTACTTGCCCGCGAAGCTCGCGAGGCTCACATCGGCGAGGTCCCCACCGGTCAGCTTGAAGTCGGGAGCCTTCGACCCCTTGGCCGGGAGATTCCCGCTGGTGGTGACCGGCTTGCCCTTGAACGTGATGCTGGCCATGTTCTTTTCCTCTTTGGAAACGTCGCCACGCGGGCGAGGTCGTGAATCGATCGGGTGGGCCGCCGCTCCGAGGCGTCGCGGCCCGGCTCCGTGAATCCCAGCGCGGCCGACTTCGCGCGGCGAATGCCGGCCGAGGCCGTACCCTGCCCGGGAGACCCGGTCGCGTCCAGCCCTCGTCCCTGAGGATGCTCCGCGCAGGGGCTCGGTCCCCTGCAGGCCCTCCGCGACTCCTCTGGAGGGGCTCGCCGTAGGGGCCGAAGTGCATGAACTCGGGCGGGTCGTGAGGCGACGGTCCGATCGACTCCGCCGGCCCGACGAGGCGCGAGCCCGCAGCCGCACCGGGGCCTGCCAGGTCGGGCCGCCCTCCGCCCGAACTCCCGGACCCCCTCCGGCCGGGCCTCGGCGGCTGCGACGAATCGAAGGCGGCTTGAAACGGGGAAGTCCGCGGACTTAGAGTTCGAGCCATGATGACCACCGCCTGGCGCACTCTCCTCATCCTCCTCGCCCTCGTGTGCGCGGTCGCGGCTCCGTTTCAGGACGGATCGCCTGCGACCGGTCAGGACGTCGGCTTCGGCCTCGAGGAGAGCCGGGGTCGGCAGGACCTCGCCATCCTGGGCGAGTCCTGCCCGACCTGCCCGGCGGCGAC
>JBFIHP010000367.1:0-4236 GCA_041601735.1 Planctomycetota bacterium
CCGGAGCGATCGCGGGGGCCGATGATCCGGGTCCGCCGCTCCGGCGCCGAAGCGAGGAGCCCCTCGGTCTCCTCGTCCTGGGGCTGGCGCTCGGGCTCGTCCTCCTCGAATGGCTCCTCTACAGCCGTGGTTTCAGCCGCTGACGGAGCGTCGGAAGGGAGGGGATCGCGGCCGGGGAGGCCGCCCGGCGGTCTTGAGTGGTCCCCGTCCTTGGTTAGAGTCCGTCATCGATCCAGAAAAAGAAGCGTCGGCCGACGCCGCCTTTTTTTTTTGGAGAGAGCCCCATGACCCCCTTCCTCGAAGGAATCACCTTCGACGACGTCCTCCTGGTCCCGGCCCATTCCGAGGTTCTCCCTTCCGACATCGACACCCGCAGCCGGGTGTCGCGGAACATCACGCTGAACATCCCGATCCTCTCCGCCGCCATGGACACGGTGACGGAATCGGCCATGGCGATCGGCCTGGCCCGCGAGGGCGGTCTCGGAATCATCCACAAGAACCTCAGCATCGAGGATCACGTCCGCGAGGTGGACCGCGTCAAGCGCTCCGCCAACGGCATCATCCGCGATCCGGTCACGATGGGGCCCGACCGCCGCGTCGGCGAGGCGCGTCGGCTCATGAAGGAGAACCATGTCAGCGGCATCCCGATCGTCGAGGGTGATCGTCTGGTGGGCATCCTCACCAAGCGCGACCTGCGCTTCCAGGAGGACGACGAGGTCCTGGTCGCCTCGGTCATGACCCGCAAGCTCGTGACCGCGCCGCCGGACACCGACCTCGAGGCCGCGAAGCGCATCCTACACGACGCCAAGGTGGAGAAGCTCGTCCTCGCCGACGCCGAAGGCCGCCTCGCGGGCATGATCACCATCCGCGACATCGACATGACCGAGCGCTTCCCGAACGCGAACAAGGATGAAAACGGTCGCCTCCGGGTCGGCGCCGCGGTCGGCGTCAACGACGTCGAGCGCGCGATCGCCCTCGCCGAGGCCGGCGTCGATCTGATCGTCGTCGATACGGCGCACGGGCACTCGAACAACGTTCTCGCGGTCGTCCGCGAGCTGAAGAGCAAGATCGACATCGACGTCGTGGCCGGCAACATCGCCACGGAGGATGCCGCCAAGGCGCTCATCGCCGCCGGCGTGGACGGCGTGAAGGTCGGCATCGGTCCGGGCTCGATCTGCACCACGCGCGTCGTCGCCGGCGTCGGCGTCCCGCAGATCACCGCCATCATGGAGGCGCGTCGGGCCTGCGAGAAGGCGCAGATCCCGCTCATCGCCGACGGCGGCATCAAGTACAGCGGCGACATCACCAAGGCGCTCGCCGCGGGCGCGCAGTGCGTCATGCTCGGCTCGCTCCTCGCCGGTCTCGACGAGAGCCCCGGCGAGCGGATCATGTACAAGGGGCGCTTCTACAAGGAGATCCGCGGCATGGGTTCGATCGGAGCCATGGTCAAGGGCTCCAAGGACCGCTACGGGCAGGCCGACGTCAAGTCCAGCGACAAGCTCGTACCCGAGGGCATCGAGGGCCGGGTCCCCTACAAGGGCCAGCTGGCCGGCTATGTCTACCAGCTGATCGGCGGCCTCAGGGCCGGCATGGGCTACGTCGGGGCCCGCGACGTGAACGCGCTCAAGCAGCGCGCCCACTTCGTCCGGATCTCGAACGCCGGCCTCCGCGAGAGCCATCCGCACGACGTGCAGATCACGCGAGAGGCACCGAACTACGGCCTGGAGGCCTGATCTTGAACGCGCCCATCCACGAGAAGATCGTCATCGTCGACTACGGCTCGCAGTACACCCAGCTCATCGCGCGCCGCGTCCGCGAGCACCAGGTCTTCTGCACCATCACGACTCCCGCGGTCACCGAGGCCGAATTGCGCGAGCCCGGCGTGAAGGCGGTCATCCTTTCCGGCGGTCCGTCCTCGGTCTACGGCCCGGACGCGCCGCGTCTGCCCGAGGGCCTGATGGACCTCGACCTGCCGATCCTCGGCATCTGTTACGGCATGCAGCTCATCGGCCAGCACTTCGGCGGCGACGTGCGACCGGCCAAGGAACGCGAGTTCGGCCGTCGCGAGATCGAGGTCGTCGATTCCGAGGGGCTCTTCGACTGCACGCCGAAGACCCAGGACGTCTGGATGAGTCACGGCGATCAGGTCGAGAACCTCGACGACAGCTTCAGCGTCCTGGCGCGCACCGATACCTGCCCCTGGGCGGCGATCAAGCACCGGGAGCGGCCCATCTGGGCCATCCAGTTCCACCCGGAGGTGCATCACTCCGACCACGGCAAGCAGATCCTTCGCAACTTCCTCTTCGACATCGCGGGCTGCACCGGAGATTGGGCCATGTCGGCCTTCATCGAGGAGCAGATCGCGCGGATCAGGAAGCAGGTCGGCGATCGCAAGGTCATCTGCGGCCTCTCCGGCGGCGTCGACTCCAGCGTCGCGGCCGTGATCGTCCACAAGGCCGTCGGCGACCAGCTCTCCTGCATCTTCGTGGACAACGGACTCATGCGGAAGAACGAGGGCGACGAGGTCGAGGCGACCTTTCGCGAGCACTTCCACATGGACTTCCACCGGGTCGATGCCTCCGACCGCTTCCTCGACGAGCTGAAGGGCGTCAGCGATCCCGAGAAGAAACGCAAGATCATCGGGCGCGTCTTCATCGAGGTCTTCGAGGACAAGGCCAAGGACTTCGACGACGTCGGCTTCCTGGTCCAGGGCACGCTCTACCCCGACGTCATCGAGTCGGTCTCGGCGCACGGCGGTCCCAGTCAGACGATCAAGTCGCACCACAACGTGGGCGGCCTGCCCGAGCGCCTCGGCTTCGGCCTCGTGGAGCCCCTGCGCGACCTCTTCAAGGACGAGGTCCGCGCCGTCGGTCGCGAGATGGGCATCCCCGAACTCGTCCTCGGCCGCCATCCCTTCCCGGGCCCCGGCCTCGGGGTGCGACTGCTCGGCGAGATCCACCGGGAGGACGTGGCGATCCTCCAGGAGGCCGACGCCATCCTCCAGCAGGAGATGCGTCGCGCCGAGATCTACGACGACATCTGGCAGGCCTTCTGCGTCCTCCTGCCGGTCCGCTCCGTGGGCGTCATGGGCGACGAGCGCACCTACGAGAAGGTCTGTGCCGTCCGTTGCGTGAACTCGACCGACGGCATGACCGCCGACTGGTATCCCATGCCCTACGAGGTGATGGGAAGGATCTCGAGCCGGATCATCAACGAGGTCCGCGGCATCAACCGCGTCTGCTACGACATCAGCTCGAAGCCGCCCGCCACCATCGAGTGGGAGTAGGCTCGCCGGGAGCGCCGATCGGAGAAGCCGGCCTTCCGTCCGAACCCGGTGAATCGAAGCCCGGCGCGTCCGCGACGGAGGCCGCATAAGAATCGCGCGATTCAAGCTTGCCTGAATAGGCGTCGAAGAGGCGGGTGAGGTAAGCCCATGCCACGCACCCCCCCGCTGGCCGCCTTCGTGCTCCTCGCGAGCACCTTGTCCGCCCAGAACGTCCTCGTCGCTCCCTCCGGAGCCTTCCCCACGATCCAGGCCGCCATCGCCGCGGCCCAGCCCGGCGACAGCGTCGAGGTCCCGATGGGGACCTACCAGGAATCGCTCGACCTGCTCGGCAAGGAGATCGTCCTCCGCTCCCAGCAGGGGCCGACGGTCACGACGCTCGTGGGCCCGATGCGGATGATCCGCGCCACGAGCGGCGAGACGCGAAACACCGTCGTCGAGGGCTTCACCTTCACGGGGCAGCTCGGCGGCAACTGGTCGGCGGTCGAGGTCACGTCCTCGGGGCTCACCTTGCGCGACTGTCGCTTCACCGCGCTGTCGATGAGTCTCCCGACCTTCTCGACGTCCTCTTCGGCCCCCGCATTGACGGCCCAGGGCGGCGACGTCCTGCTCGACGATTGCCGCTTCGAGAGCTGCCTCGGCGCCGTCGCGGCCGACTCCACGGCCGCGCCCTTCGCGGTCCCCGGCGCCGACGGCGGTGCCATCCGCGCGGTGGGCGGCACGCTCGAGATCCTCGGCTGCATCTTTCGCGACAACCGGGCGGGACGAGGCGGCAGCGACGTCGGCGGCTCGTTCTCCTTCCTCGCGGGATCGCGCGGCGGGCATGGCGGCGCCATCGCCGCGATCGACGTCGATCTCGTGATCCGGGGCTGCTTCTTCGACGGCAACCGTGCCGGCGACGGCGGCCGCGACCTCGTGCCCGCGCCGGTCTTCCAGTCCGGCCCGGGCGGTCA
>JBFIHP010000368.1:0-4223 GCA_041601735.1 Planctomycetota bacterium
GCGGCGACGCCGCCGAGGGCGTGCTGATCGAGGCCCAGAGGAAGGACCCGACCTACGTTTCTGCCTACCTCGAGCTGGCCGAGGTCTACGGCGGCCTGAAGGAGCTTCCGAGCGACATGCTCGCGGAGCTCGACGACGCCGAGGAGATCCGACCGCGCTGGCCTGCGGTCATCGCCGCGAGCATCCGCGCCCACGACCTCCGGCTCGGCATGTCCGAGGACCGAAAGCGCGCCGCGATCGCGCTGCTCGAGAGCGTGAACCCGCGCCACCCCGCCGGCGCCTATCACCGCGGCATGCGGGCGCTCTCGGACGCGCTCTGGGACAAGGCGCGGGGCGAATTCGAGAAGGGCCTCGAGACCAATTCGAACGATCGCCGGCTGCTCGCCGGTCTCGCCGCCCTCGATTTCGTCGTGCACGAGACGGCGGGCTACGAGCGCGGGATCGCGCGCATCCTCGAGATCGACCCGACCTACGGTCAGGCCTACGCCGTCGTCGCCGAAGGTCTGAGCGAGCGTCGGCGCTGGGACGAGTCGCTCGCGATGATGGAGAAGGCCGTCGCCGTCGATCCCGAGGACTACCGGCTCTGGGACTGGCTCGCCCGCTACGCCCTCTACCTCGGTCAGGAGAAGCGCGGCCGCGAGGCGCTCGCCAAGGCCGACGAGCTGACCCGCTACGGCCGGGTCTGGCGCAACAACATGCAGACGGTGATGGGGCTGCTCGAGAAGAACTTCGTCACCCGCAGCACGGACAACTACGTCATCAAGATGCACGAGGACGACGTGAAGGTCCTCGAGAAGTTCCTGCCCGAATTCCTCGAGCGGAGCTACGCCGAGTTCGTCGATCGCTACGGCATCGAGCTGGACGCCCCCGTGATCTTCGACGTCTTCCAGCGCCAGACCGACTTCTCGGTGCGGACGATGGGGACGACCGGCCTCGGCGCCCTCGGTGTCTGCTTCGGTCCGAGCGTCTACATGTACATCCCGCGCAAGGCGCAGCGCCCGGTCAACTGGGCCTCGACCGCGCACCACGAGATGGCCCACGTATTCACCCTGCTGCGCTCGCGCGGCCGCGTGCCGCGCTGGCTGACCGAGGGCTTGTCGAGCTGGGAGGAGGTCCGGCGCAACCCCTCCTGGGGCCGCAACATGGAGATCGCCCTCCATGACGCGCTCCACAACGACAAGATCCTCGGCGTGCTCGAGTTCGACACGGCCTTCTACGGCCCGCGCATCATCTTCGCCTACTTCCAGGGCGGGCTGGCCTCGCAGTTCATCGAGGAGACCTGGGGCCTCGAGGCGATCCGCAAGATGCTCTCGCTCTACGGCGAGGACAAGCTGAGCGAGACCGTCCTGCGCGAGGCCCTGGGAGTCTCGGCGCAGGAATACGACGCCCGTTTCCTGGCCTGGGTGAAGGAGATGCTGGCGCCCCTGAAGCGCATCCCGACCTTTGATGAGGACTCGATCAAGCGCTTCGAGGCCGAGATCGCGGAAGGGAAGGACGTCGAGCGCAACCGGATCAAGGCCGCCTGGGGCCATTTTCGCGCCGGCCGGATGATCGATGCCAACGCCCAGCTGAAGTTCCTCGTAGAAGCCGAGTGCAAGGACCCGGAGTTCCGCCTGTTGATGGCCGAACGCGCCCGCGTGCTGAAGCGCGAGGACGAGGCCCGCAAGATCTTCGAGGAGCTGATGGCCGAGGGTTTCGAGAACGCGGACATGACGATGGCCATGGCGCGCATGCTGGACGAGGATGGCGAGGGCGAGCGCGCCCTCGAGCTGTGGAAACTCGCGCGTGGACAGAATCCCTGGAACATCGACCCGAGGCGCAGCCCCTACGTCGTTCTCGCGAACCGCTACAAGGCTGCGGGCGACGAGGAGGCCTGGGCTGGCGAGCTCACGGCGCTCTGCGCGCTTGTGGATATCGCCGTGGATTACCGGGGTCAACTCGTGGAATACCACGAGAAGCGCGGTGAACTGGACCAGGCCCTGCGCTACCTCGACGAACTCCTGCTCGTCGGCGCCTTCGACGCCGGGTCGCACCGGCGACGCGGCGACCTCCTGGTGGACATGGGGCGCAAGGCGGAAGCGCTCGTGTCCTTCGCGATCGCCCTCGAGATCGAGCCCGAAGGCAAGGACGAATTCGATTTGAGACTCCGTCTGGGCCGACTTCTCATCGACCTCGACAGGAAGGATGAAGCGGTCTACCATCTGGTTCGCGCCACCGAGCTCAGACCCGGCGACGCGGAAGCGAAGAAGCTTCTCCAAGTGGCCGAGAACTAGAGCCGGAACCCGCATGTCGCACGACGCCGTTGCGCAGAAGAGCTTCGAGCTGATCCTCGACGAGTTGCGCGGCAGCATCGGCGACGAGCGCTTCGAGATCTGGTTCTCCAAGGTCCGGCTCGTCTCGCTCTTCCGCGGCGTGGTCACCCTCGGCGTACCCAATCTCGTCTACCGCGACGCCATCGTCGATCGCTACCTCGAGGATCTCGCCGATGCCTCGGAGCGCTGCATCGGCGCCCGCTTCCGCTTCGAGATCAAGGTCGATCCGGTCCTCTTCCACGATCTTCAGGAGCGCATCGCAACCGAGACCCTGCAGGAACTCCTGGGCGCCTCCGGTCTGGCCGAGGCGGAGGGCCGCGGCCTGGACGAGTTCGTCCGTCTGAAGGAGAACGAGACCGCCTACCGCGCGGTCCGTCATCTCGTCTCGAACGAGAGCCTCGCCTTCAACCCGCTCTACGTCCTCGGGCCGGCGGGCAGCGGCAAGACGCATCTTCTGCGGGCCTTCAAGGACTACGAGGGCGGTCTGGACCCGAAGAACCCTCGCGTCGTCTACCTGACGGCCGAGCGCTTCACCAACGCCTACACGATGGCGCTCAAGAAGAAGGCCATGGCGAAGTTCCGGGCCCGCTTCGACGACGTCGACGTGGTGATCTTCGACGAGGTGCACCGCTTCCGCGGTCGCAAATCGACCCAGCACGAGTTCCTGACCATCCTCAAGAACCTGCTTCACCGCAACGTCCAGGTCGTCATGGCCGCGCGCCATCATCCGCGCGAGATCTACGACATCACCGAGACCTTCCGGTCGAACATCCTGAGCGGGATGATGGTCACCATCGAGCCCTACTCGCCGACCTCGCTCCAGAAGATCGTCGGTGACTCCCTCGCGCAGGCGCGGCGGCAGGAGAAGGACTCGTCCGCGACCGCGGCCGTGCCCCAGGTGCCGCGCGAGGTCGTGAAGATCCTGGCGAAGCAGGTCGGCGGCAACGTGAGCCTCCTGCTCGTGCGGCTCGACAAGCTCTACTCGATGGCCCGGTCCCGCAAGGCCGCGGTCGATGCGGCCTTCGTGCGCGAGAACCTTGGCGAGATCGCGGGTTCGGTCGGCATCGAGAAGGAGGTCGAGGGCCTGGTCGATCGGGTCTGCGGCCATTTCGGTTGCGATCACGCCGACTTCATGTCGAAGCGCAAGTTGAAGCGCCTGCTCCTGCCGCGCGCCGTCGTGGCGGTCGTCATGCGCGACCGCATGAAGCTCAGCTACAAGCGTATCGGGCAGCTCCTCGGCAGTCGCAGCCACTCGGCGATTCACAGCATGGTCGATCGTTACCGTGACACGGTCTGCAGCGACCCCGAGATCGTCGAGATCGTGGCGCGGCTCCCGATCTCGTGGTCCGGGGAGGACCCGTCCGGCAACGGGGTCGGGCCGATCGCATGAGCGCCCCCGCCGCGGGCCCGGCCTTCGACCGCATCGTCGGTCACGACCGACCGAAGGCCTTCCTCGACCGCATCCAGGCCACGGGGCGCATCGCCACCGGCATCCTCTTCCACGGCGACCGCGGTCGGGGCAAGCACCTGACCGCCCTGGCCTTCATCGAGCGGCTCTTCTGCGACCAGAAGGATGGCTGCGGGACCTGTCCGCCCTGCCGACGCATCCTCAGCGACAATCATCCCGACCTCAGGGGCGTCGGCCTGGAGGACGGCAAGAGCCGGATCTCGATCGCCCAGATCCGGGACCTGAAGGAGTGGTTCTCGCGGGCGCCCTTCGAGGCCGACCGCCGGGCCGCGATCATCGACGACGCCCATCTCATGACCGCCGAAGCGCAGAACTCGCTCCTGAAGCTCCTGGAGGAGCCGCCGGCGCTGACCGCATTCCTGCTTGTGACCCACAGCCCGGGCGGGCTCCTGCCGACGATCCGATCGCGCTGCCGCCGGCTCGAGCTGCGCCCGCTCGGGCCC
>JBFIHP010000369.1:0-4219 GCA_041601735.1 Planctomycetota bacterium
CGCGTGGAAGGCCATCGACCCGACCGTCGAGCTGAAGCACTTCGACGTTCCCGGCGACGGCCGCTTCTGGGTCGGCCTGAAGGCCACCGACAACGGCAACGGCACCTTCACCTACGACTACGCCGTCTTCAACATGAACTCCGACCGCTCGGCCTGGAAGTTCGAGGTGCCGGTGGGCGCGGGTGCGACGGTCACGAACATCGAGTACCACGACGCCGATTACCACTCCGGCGAGCCCTTCCCGAACATCGACTGGAACACCGCCTTCAGCGGCGGCACGGTCAGCTGGACGGCGCAGGACTTCGCCACCAACCCGAACACGAACGCGCTGCGCTGGGCGAGCCTCGCCAACTTCCGCTTCACCTCGGACATGGCCCCGGGCAACGCCACGCTGCATCTCTTCA
Source organism: Planctomycetota bacterium (assembly GCA_041601735.1). Lineage (GTDB taxonomy): Bacteria > Planctomycetota > DRQF01 > JACKGY01. The sequence continues at coordinate 405 of JBFIHP010000369.1, forward strand.
AGCCCGGCACGCCCACGACCGTCCTGATCGACATGGGCCCCCCGGCCTTCTCGATCAGCTTCCCGAACGGCACCCCGACCGAGATCTCGGCCGGCGTGACCACCGACGTCCTGGTCGGAACCTCGAACATCGCGGGCGCTCCGGACCCGACCACGGCCGAGGTCACCTACCGCGTCAACGGCGGCAGCTGGGTCACCAACCCGATGGCCGACCAGGGCAACGGCGACTTCCTCGCGACCCTGCCCGCGGTCAACTGCCTCGACATCATCGACTGGTATGTCTCGATCATCGCGATCGGTGACACCGTCCCGATCACGAGCCCGGCCGATGCGCCGGTCGCCTTCCATTCCGCGGAAGCGACGCTCGACGAGATCACCCTCGTCGCCGACAACTGCGAGACCGACATGGGCTTCACCGTGTCGGGCAACGCGACCGACGGCCAGTGGGATCGCGGCATTCCGATCGGCGGCGGCGATCGCGGCGATCCGGCGGTTGACTCCGACGGCAGCGGTCAGTGCTGGCTCACCGACAACGTGGACGGCAACTCCGACGTCGACGGGGGCACGACGATCCTGACCTCCCCGGTCTACGACGTCTGGGACCTCGATGAGGCGGTGATCTCCTTCGACCTCTGGTACGACAACAACAACGGCGCCACCGACGACTCGATGCAGATCGAGATCAGCGACGGCACCACCTGGTTCCTGGTCGAGAACATCTCGCAGACGCTTCCGGACTGGACTCGCAAGCAGATCCGCGTCTCCGACCACTTCCCGCCGAACACGACCGTGCAGTTCCGCCTGCTGGTCAGTGACCTCGGTCAGGGTTCGATCGTCGAGGCCGGTCTCGACGCCATCGAGGTCACGAGCTGCCCGCTGCTCACCGAGGCCTACGCCGCCGGCACCGTCGGCGTCGGCGCGAGCAACCCGGCCGAGCAGGTCCTGAAGATCAACGGCACGAACGGCGGCCCACTGCGTCGCGTCGCCGTCGGCTACGGTGATTCGCTGACCTTCTCGATGGACCAGCCCTCGACCAATCCCTTCTCGTCGTTGTTCATCGTCTGGGGCGTCGTGCAGACCCCGCCGGCGAGCTATGCCTTCACGCTGCCCTCGGGCGTGGGAACGATGCTCTTCCCGCCGGCGGACGTCGATCCGGCGAATCCCGCGCTCTTCCTGTTCACCGACAACTCCGGTTTCTCGACGCTGCCGGGCGTCCTCGGCTCCTCGGGCACGCCCTGGAGCTACACGGTCCCGACCGGAGTCGGCTTCGACATCGACGTGACGCTGCAGGGCGTGATCATCGATCCGAGCGCGCCGCTGAACTTCGGCATCACCAACGGCCTGAACTTCCGGGTGGACTCGGGTCTCTGATCCGACCGACCTGAAGAATGCCATCGCGAAGGCCCCGGGGACCGTCCCCGGGGCCTTCTTCTTCGCCTCGATGGCGGGGCCCTTCGCCCAGGACTCTCAGCGGTAGGCGCCGGGCACCCTCCGCGGGCGGGCTTCCCCTGGGTTGCCCGGCACCTTGCGCCGCTTCTTTTCGACGCGTCGGCGTCACCTCCGCGGCCCGTGTTCCGTCGCCCAGTTGGTAGACTCGCCCCGATGTCGAAGTCGAAAGAGAAGAAACGCTGCGAGGGATCGGCCGAGGGGAGCTATCTTCCCGCGTCGTTCATCGACGGCGGCGCCGTCACCGCCGGGCGGGTGCGGACCTCGCGCATGGGCAAGCGACGCGCCTGGGTGCTGATCGCGATCCATGTCGCGATCTTCGCGCACCTTCTGCACTGGCAGCTCGCGGGTCGCACGCTCTCGCCGCTCGAGCCCTCCGAGTCGATGTACAGCCTGCGCGACGGCGTCATCAACGCCGGGGCCATCCTCATGGCGCTCTCGACCCTCAGCGTGCTCTTCGTCGGTCGCTACTTCTGCGGCTGGGCCTGCCACCTCGTCGCGCTCCAGGACCTCTGCGCCTGGCTGCTGAAGAAGATCGGCATCCGCCCGCGACCCCTGCGCTCGCGCTTCCTCTGGCTCATCCCGCTCGGCGCCGCCCTGGTCATGTTCGGGATGCCCGTGGTCTACCGGCTGAAGAACGATCTGGGGCCTCCCGAACTCCGGTCCGGCCTGATGAAGACCGAGTTCTGGGAGACCTTCCCCGGTTTCTGGGTCGGCTTCACGACCTTCCTCGTCAGCGGCTTCGCCATGATCTGGCTGCTCGGTTCGAAGGGCTTCTGCACCTACGCCTGCCCCTATGGCGGCGTCTTCGGTGTGGTGGACAAGCTCTCGGTCGGTCGCATCCGGGTGAGCGACGCCTGCCGGGCCTGCGGGCATTGCACGGCGGTCTGCACGAGCAACGTCGCGGTCGCGGACGAGGTCCATCGTTTCGGCATGGTCGTCGATGCGGGCTGCATGAAGTGCATGGACTGCGTGAGCGTCTGTCCCGAGGGGGCGCTCTCGTTCGGCCTCGGCCGTCCCGCGCTCGGGGCGAAGTCGAGGTCGAAGGCGAAGAAGTCGCGTCGGCAGGACTTCGGTCTCGGCATCGACCTCGCGATGGTCGCGGTCTTCGTGCTCACCCTCGCCGTCTTCGCCGGCCTGCCCGACACCTTCGCGCCCTGGGCGTCCTCCCTGCACGGACAGACGCCGCTTCTGCTGGCGCTCGCTCTCGCGGCCATGACCGCCTTCGCCGCCGGTTGCGTGCTGCGTGCCCTGCGCGGCGAGAGCTTCGCGATCACCGGGCTCCGGCTGCGATCGAAGGATGGACTCACGAGGGGCGGGCGCCTCTTCATCCTCCTGTCCCTGTGCTGGTTCGCCTTCTGTGCCCACGCGGCGGTCGTCCAGTATCACTGGTTTCGCGGCAAGGCCGCGGCCCTCGCCATCGACGAGCGGCTGGTCTCGGCCGAGGCCGACTCCGAGGCGACCCGGCGCGAGATCGACTCCCTGGCCCGGACCGTGCGCGAGCACATCGAGGCCGCACGACGCTGGAGTCTCCTGAGCGACCCGCGCCTGCCCGCCGAGATGGGCGAACTCGCGGCGCTCGAGCGCGACTTCACGACCGCGGCCCGGGAGTTCGAGACGGCCGTGGCCCTGGCGCCCGATCATGCCAACTGGCGCCTCAAGCTCGGGCTGTCGCTCTCGGCGCTCGGACGACACGGCGAAGCGGCGAGGCAGGGGCGGGCCGTCATCGAACTCCTCCCCGAGGATCTCGCCGCCCATCGGATGGCCCTGCGCTGGGCCATCTTCGCGGGCGACTGGGCGCTGGCCGATACGATCGCGACCCGGTCGATCGATCTCGTGCACGAGGAGCACCGGCTGGGATTGCGCCTCGACCGGATCGGTTTCCGGCTCGAGGCCGGCGACCTCGAGGGCGCGCGCCGACTCGCCGACGAGCTCGTGGCCTCCGGCGTCGTCGACCCCAGGCTCGATCGCTACCTCGAGATGCTCACGGGCCGCTGAGCCCGGCGCCGACGAGTCCCGGAGCGATCGATCGAACGAGATCCGGCACCGGGCAACCTGATAGACTTCCACTCATGACCGCGACCCGCCGACGATCACGCAGCCAACCGCGACCAGCCCTGCCGGCGGTGCTGACCGGCGTCGGCCTCGCGACCGCGATGATCCTCGCAGCGGTCGAGCTCCTGCACGTCTTCGATCCGGCCGATCCGGGGACGGGTCCGCAGCGACTCTTCGGCATCCTCGTCGTGCTCTTCCTCGGCCAGGCGCTCGCGGCCGCGATGCAGGGGATCGCCCTGGTGCTGGCCCTGTTGGGACGGCTCCTCGCCCGGCTCGGCTCGCGTCGCGGGCTGCTCGCGGGCCTGCCGGCCGCCC
>JBFIHP010000370.1:0-4216 GCA_041601735.1 Planctomycetota bacterium
CCGCCTGATCGAGAAGATCGACCGCTTCGCCCACCTGCCCTTCGACGTCGTGATCGAGCCGGTCTCGCCCACCTTCGATGCCTGGGCCCGCGCCGCGGCGGTGCTCTTCACCGACCGCAAGCGCAAGCACTACGAACGCGACCCGCGCGAGCTGCGCCGCGGCGAGGAGGGCTTCCGGATCGCGACGGGCGTGGCGCTCGACGATGCCGGCCAGCCGCTCTTCGGCCGTACCCTCGAACTCCGCTTCGAGGGCGATGCGCGCTGGAGCCGGGAGAGCACCACACTTCCCTGGACGCCGGAGATGACCGAAGCCGCGCGGAGCGGCGAGGTCCGCGTGCGACCGCGCCCGCAGGGGCTCGCCTTCCGCGCGCTCGACGAGGAGGGCCTGGCCCTCCCCTGGGTCGAGGGCAGCCTCATGGAGATCGAGAAGTTCGCGCTGGCAGAGAAGGCGCGCCACGTGCTCTCGGAGGCCGGCGTCAGCGTCGAGGTCCAGACGAACTTCCTCGCCGAGGATCTCGACCGCATCGCGCACAGCTTGCTCGACGAGAAGAGCGACCTCTCGGGCCTGAAGCCGCACATCGGCGAGGAGATCTGGGAGGCGCTCGGCGACAATGCCGTCCGCCTGCTCGTCGGCCGCAACGGCAGCTGGTACGACCCCTGGCGCAAGCTCCGCGGCGACGACCGCGGCTACGCGGTCGATCTCGACCTGAAGCTCGTGCCGGGCCGACGCTACGTCCTCTGGCTCTGGTCGCGCTCCCGGAACGCCTACGAGCCCGACCGCGTGATCGTCTTCACCGCCGCCGAGGGCCTCACCGATCTCGGCCTCATCACCCTCCCCCGCTGGGTCAAGGGCTGATCACCTCTTCTCGGCCGGCGCCTCCTGCGCCTTCGTCGCAAGTCGCAGCGCCAGCTCGAGGTCCGGGTCGCGTCCGGAACGGAGGTCGTCGGCCGTCCAGGTCACGGGGTGATCGGGGATGGTGCCGACGCCCTCGATGATCCCGCTCTTCGGTCCGCGCACGCGCTGGGTGCAGAGCCGGATCGTCGCCTTCGAATGCGCGAGGGTGACGCTGGGCCGCGGCGCGCCGGTGCCGCCGCCCGTGGCGCGACCCACGGTCGCGAAGTCCGGGTGGAGGTCGGAGAGCGCGCGCAGAAAGTTGTCGGCGGTGCTGAAGACGCCGCCGTCGATGAGCGCGATGACGCGGCCGTCGAAGCCCGTCATCGTCTCGTCTCGCGCGTAGGGGAGGCCGCCCGGCTCGGTCCAGCGGCCGTCGCGCTTCGCCGAGAGCCGGAAGTAGACGAAACCGTCCGCGAGGAGCTGCTTCGCGAGGTGGATCCCGAGCAGGTCGGTGCCGCCGGGGTTCCGGCGCAGGTCGAGGATCAGGGTCTCGACGCGCATCTTCGCGATCTCGTCGATCCGGCGATCGATCATCGCCCTCGTCGAGGCCAGGATCTCGTCGCGCTGCTCGACCGAGGCGCCGCGCCAGGCCTTCTGATCCGGCGCCGCGAAGCTCCAGATGCGGAGCAGGGCGACCTTCTCCGCCGGAAAGCCCAGATCCCAGTTTCCGCGCGGGACGGGACCGCCGCGCATGGCCCGGTACTTCGCGAGGGTCGGGATGGAAGCGCTCCGCTCCTCGCCGTCGCGATCGACCCAGTTCAGCCGGACCTCTTCGGCTTCGGTCCGGACCATCGAGGCCAGGGTCTGGAACTCGAGCCCCGAGTCCGTCGAGGCGAAGATGCGGCGGCTGATCCGCTCGTAGATCCTCGCCGGTTCCTCGCCGTCGATCTTCAGCACGCGGTCGCCCGGCGCCGGGCCGCCTTCCTTCTCGAGGCCCCAGGTCGCCCGCCCGACGAGGAAATGTTCGCCCGAGCGGACGAGCTCGAAGGGCCGGAGTCGTGCGGCCGGTCGCGGGCCCGGGAAGCTCAGTCCGGCATGACCGTCGCGGAGTGCAGCCACGAACTCGGCGAGGATGTCGCGGAAGTCGTCGACGGTGGTGCCCGCGTCGATCCGCGCGCGAGCCTCGGCGGCGAGCCGATCGAGTTCGAGGCCGATCCCTTCCGCGCGATGCTCGAGGTAGGACCAGTCGCTCCGGATCGCGGCCACGAGCTGATCGAGGTCGGCGCGCATCTCCTCTTGTCCCGGGCGCGTCTGCGCGCCCAGGAAACCGGTCAGGATCAGGAAGACGATGAGGTTTCGCATGGGCCGATCATGCCAGCCGCCTCCGCGTCCCGCGAGCACCCGGGCAAGAAGTCCTTCCCGCAGGACGATTGCCGGTCCAGACTGGAGGCGATCGAAGTCCCGGGCTGGACCCGACTCGAACCGGAGGATCCCGTCATGCGCCTGCCGGCCGCGACCGTCATGTCGTTCCTCATCGCCCTGTTCGTTCTCCGGGCCGACCTACGGGCTCAGAAGGGCGCCGACTTCGTGGCCGATTCGGAGGCGGCGAGACGGCTCGCGGCCCTGGTGGACCGGGGCGAGACCTTCGGATTGCGCGGCGCGGTCCTGGCGACCTGGGACGGCAAGGTCCTGATCGCCCGGGGGCGCAGCGACGACGTGGATCGCTACGGCGTCGATGCCGAGACCCGCTTCGAGATCGCCTCGACGACCAAACAATTCACCGCCGCGGCGATCCTCCGTCTGGCGGAGTTGAAGAAGCTCGAGCTCGACGACTCGATCGCGAAGCACCTCCCCATGGTGCCGCCGGACTGCGAGGCGATCACCATCCGACACCTCCTGCAGCACAGCTCCGGCATCCCCGGCACGAACTCCCGCGGCGGCGGCGACGACCTCGCCGCCGTCGTGCCGATCTTCCTGGAGGGCGGTCCCAGGCACGAGCCCGGAACGCACTGGGAGTACTGGAACCAGGGCTACGCCCTTCTGGCCGGCATCATCGAGCGCCGGAGCGGCAAGAGCTACGCCGACTTCTGCCGCGACGAGCTGTTCAAGAAGGCGAAGATGAAGACGGCCGGCTTCACCGGCGACGAGCCGAAGAAGGGCCAGAAGTTCGCGACGGGCGCCTCCGAGCGCGGCGATCGCAGCGCGGTCGCGCACCCCTACGGCGAGTACGGCTACCAGTATCGCGGCATGGGCGGCGCCATCTGCAGTCTCTGGGACCTCTGGGCCTGGGATCGCGCCCTGAACGGCAACCGGGTGCTGAAGAAGGACTCACGGGATCTCCTGCTCGATCCGGGCCTCGAGGACTACGCGCTGGGTTGGTTCGTGCGCAAGCGCGGAGCGCGGCGCATCCAGTCGCATGCCGGCAGCGTACGCGGCTTCCTGGCCGACCTGCGCCGCTACGTCGATGACGACGGCTGCCTGGTCGTGCTCCTCAACGACGATCGCCAGCCGCTGTACTCGATCGCGGCGCTCTTCGAGAGCTGCCTGCTCGGCGAGGACTACCCGATGCCGCCGAAGCCCCTCGACGTCGAGACGAGGCGGAGCCTCGTCGGCAGGTACGAGTCGAAGGACGGCACACGGCTCGAGCTCGAAGAGGTCCGCGGCGCGCTCCAGGCCGGCATCTTCTGGGGCGGCGCCGGGCGCCCCACGATCGGCTTCGTGGGCGAGGGCCAGGCCGAGGGCCGGTATCAGTTCTTCGACTTCCAGAGCCTGATCGGCATGAGCGTCGATCTTCGCGACGGCGCCGTCGCGGCGATCCGCCTCGAAGGGGATCGGGTCTTCGAACGGCGCCGATGAAGGCGCTATGATCCGGACATGACGAACGATTCGCAGCGGCCGAAGGCCGGCGACCCCCGCGAAGAGGCGATCCCCAGGCTCCTGGAGCAGGAGGGCGGACGGCTCTACGGCCTGGGCCTGCGCCTCTGCGGCGGTCCGGATGCCGCCGAGGATCTGGTGCAGGAGGTCTTCCTCGAGGCCTTCAGGGGCTGGGACCGCTTCGAGGGTCGCTCGACGCCGATCACCTGGCTCTACAGCATCGCGGCCCACGCCTGTCAGCGCATGCAGCGGAAGCGGGCCGGCGAGCCGGAGACGATGGCCTCGCTCGAGGAGCTCCTGCCTTTCGGGGCCGAGACCATGGTCGACGTCGCCGGACTCGATCGGGACGAGGCCCGGAATGACGATCGTCGCGAGGCGGTCGAGGCTGCGATCGCCGCACTCCCCGAGGACTTCCGCCTGCCCCTCGTCCTGAAGGACATCGTCGGCCTCGCCATCACCGAGGTCGCCGCCATCCTCGGCCTGAAGGAGGCCACGGTGAAGACGAGG
>JBFIHP010000371.1:0-4214 GCA_041601735.1 Planctomycetota bacterium
AGGGCCTGCCGGTGGAATCGGTCGATGAGGGTTCGATTGCCGCGGCGGCCGGCCTCCGGGCCGGTGATTTCCTGACCCACTGGAACTCACGGCCGCTGGTCGACATCGACGCGGTCATCGACGCTCGCGACGGCGAGGCAGCCGGCGCCGTGGTCACGCTCCGCGCCCTGCGCAAGGACGGCAGCCGGGAGCTGAAGCTCGAGATCCCCGACCCGAAGCCCGCGGGCGGCGTCGTCCTCGGCGTGAACGTCGGGACCGGACTCTTCGTCGCCTCCGTCGTCCCCGGCAGCCCCGCCGCTCGCGCGGGGGTCGAGGCGGGCGACATCCTGGAGAGCCTCGGCGGTCGGCCGGTTCACGACCTCCCGGTCCTGCGTGCCCTGCTCGAGCAGGTGCGCTGGGGCGAGAGTCGGCCCGTCGGTGTCAGGCGGGGCGCCGAGACGCTCGTGCTGAACGCGGAGTTCAAGGCTCCCGAGGGCTGGTGGACGCCGGTCGATCCCCAGGTCTCCGAGGAGCGACCCGCGCCTCTGCTGGTGGATCGATTCCCCCGCTGGGGTGCGACGCTTCTCGATCTCGATGCGGTCAAGAAGGAGATCGACCTCGCGATCGCCGAGCTCGAGGCCCTGGAGGATCAGCGTCTCGTCCCGGTGATCGATCGTCTGCGCGGCCAGAGCGAGCGCCTGAGTGCGATCGCCGAACCGCTCGGCAAGATGAAGCTCTGGGGCCGGGAGCTGCGCCAGGACATCGACCTCTTCCGCGACATGCCCTTCGGGCCGGACTTCGACCTGCGCGAGTTGCAGAAGCGCATGGACCAGCTCATGGAGCGCCACGGCGACGACCTCGAGGCCCTGCGCCGGGCCCTCGGCGAGGAGTTCCCCGGCATGGACGTCTTCATCGAGAAGGACCTGGGCGGTCCGATCGAGTTGAAGATCGAGCGCGAGCATCCTCCGGAGGAATCGGGGACCGCGCCGGCCCCCTTCGACAAGCGTGATGCGCCGGCCCGATCAGAAGCCGTCCCCGCGCCGATCGAGAAGCGCCCCGCGCCCGCGAAGAAGAAGGATCCCGCGCGGCCAGCCCCGGCGGAGGAGCACGACCCCGCGCCCCCGGTCCGGAAGAACTGACCCGCGAGATCCCGATTCGAATCCGATGAAAACGAGCCGTCGCCCCCGGGGGTGGCGGCTCGTCCTCTTGCGGGACGGCGCACCGGCAGGCGATTGACGACCCCGGACAAGCTGGCAGACTGACGGCTCGCGTCACCGCCGGGGTTCGATCGATGTCCGCCGTCTGGCCCACGCTCTGCTGTCTGGTCCTCTACGTCCTGGGATACCGTCTCTACGCGCGGTTCCTGGCCCGGCGGATCTTCCGTCTCGACGACTCCATGCCGACGCCCGCGCACGTCCTGCGCGACGACGTCGACTACATGCCCACGCGAAAGCGGGTCCTCTTCGGTCATCACTTCGCGTCGATCACCGGGCTCTCGCCCATGCTCGGGCCCGCGATCGCCGTGATCTGGGGCTGGGGTCCCGCGATGGCCTGGGTCGTGCTCGGCGCCATCCTGATCGGCTGCGTGCACGACTTCGCGGCCCTGGTGATCTCGATCCGGGCGCGCGGGCTGTCGATCGGCAAGGTCGCCGAGGGCGTCATCGGCCGCCGCGCCAAGGGCCTCTTCCTGGCGATCATCTTCTTCGGCGTGGCCCTCGCCATGGGCGTCTTCACCCTGGTGATTGCCCAGCTCTTCTCCGGGGCCTACGGCAGCGCCGTCCTTCCGAGCGGCGGCCTCATGATCGTTGCGGCCACGATCGGCTGGCTCTTCTACCGACGGGGGATGCGCCTCGGCCCGCTCACGGCGGTCGGCTTCCTGATCCAGCTGGGACTGGTCTGGGCCGGCGCGCGCTTCCCGATCGAGTGGCGCGACGCCGACGGCTGGAAGTACCTGCTCCTCGGCTACGCCTTTCTGGCCAGCGTGTTGCCGGTCTGGTCGCTCCTGCAGCCTCGCGACTTCCTGAACTCCCTCTTGCTCTACCTGGGTCTCGGGCTCTGCTTCACCGGGTTCTTCCTCGGCGCGCCCGACTTCGCCGCGCCGGTCTTCCAGGCGCATCCGGAGGGCGCCCCGAGCTTCTTCCCCTTCGTCTTCATCACCATCGCCTGCGGCGCGACCTCGGGCTTTCACGCGCTCGTCTCGTCGGGCACGACGGCGAAGCAGCTCGACCGCGAGAGCGACTCCGTCGTCGTCGGCTACGGCGGGATGATCGGCGAGAGCATGCTCGGTCTGGTCGCGGTTCTGGCGACGACGGCGGGCATCGCCGCCCAGGGCGCCAGGACCCCGGCGATGATCTGGCAGGAGCACTACGCGAGCTGGGGCGCCGCCTCGGGGCTCGCCGCGAAGATGGCGCGCTTCATCGAGGGCGCGGCGCACTTCGTGACCGAGCTCGGCATCCCGGTCGAGCTGGCCCAGGCCTTCATCGCGGTCGTCGTGGTCTCGTTCGCACTCACGACCCTCGACTCGGCGACCCGGCTCCTGCGCTACAACGTCGAGGAGATCGCGCAGTCGGTCGGGCTGAAGCGCGGCATCGACCGCTACAGCTCGAGCCTGATCGCCGTCCTCGCGATCGGCTTCTTCGCCTTCTACCGGATCGACGGCAAACCGGCCGGCCTCGTGCTCTGGCAGGTTTTCGGCACGGTCAACCAGCTCCTCGCCGGACTCACCCTGATGGTGGCGACCCTCTACCTGAAGCGCCGCGGTCGCCCGAGCTGGTATACCTTCTTGCCGATGATCTTCATGCTCGTGACGACCCTCTGGGCGATGTTCTGCAACCTCGATGAGTTCACCTACGGCTTCAGCTTCTCGCCGCCGGAGGGCAAGACCCTCCAGACGCCGCTGGTGGTCGTCGCCTGCGCTCTCGCGGTTCTCGCCATCTGGTTGATCATCGAGGCGGTCGAACTCTTCGCCCGGGTCCGTCGGCGAACCGGGATCGAGACCAGTCCCCTCGTCTTCCCCGACGACGACTGACCCCCATACGGTGCCTGGCACATTCCGCCGCCTTTCTCCCACGTTCGGTGCCACCCTGATCTAGCTCGAAAGCGCGATGAGGGTGGCACCGTATGAGGGCGAAGTGCGGCGGAATGTGCCAGGCACCGTATGAGGGCGAAGTGCGGCGGAATGTGCCAGGCACCGTATGGGGTCAGGGGCGGGTCCAGGCGGGGGCGAGGGAGGCGCGGAGGGCGTCGAGGCGGCCCTCGACGAGGGCCTCGCGGATGCGGGTCATGAGCCGCTGCATGAAGGTCAGGTTGTGGTGGGTCATGAGGCTCATGCCGACCAGTTCGCCGGCCGTGATCAGATGACGGAGATAGGCGCGCGAGTGAGCGCCGGAGCAGGCGAGGCAAGGGCAGCCCTCCTCGATCACCTCGCGGTCGAGGTGGAAGCGGGCGTTCTTCAGCTTGAGGGGACCCTGGAAGGTCATGGCCGTGCCGTGGCGTGCGTTGCGGGTCGGGAGGACGCAGTCGAACATGTCCCAACCCCGGGCCACGGCGTCGAGGATCTCCATCGGCGTCCCCACACCCATGACGTAGCGGGGATGGTTCTCCGGGACGACCTGCCCGATCAGCTCGAGCATGCGCATCGAGTCGTCGCGCAACTCGCCGATGAACAGGCCGCCCATGGCGTAGCCATCAAAGGGCAGACCGAGCAGGAATTCGGCGCTCTTGCGACGCAGGTCCTCGAAGACGCCGCCCTGGATGATGGCGAAGAGCGCCCGACCGTCGCGGGGGTGGAACTCGAGCGTCTCCTTCTCCCAGCGGTGCGTGCGCGCGAGGCTCAGCTCGGCCCGGTCCTTCTCGATGGGGTAGGGCATGCACTCGTCGAAGCTCATGATGATGTCGGAGCCGAGCGCGATCTGGATCTCCATGGCCCTGCGCGGCGAGAGCAGGTGGCTGCTGCCGTCGAGGTGGCTCTTGAAGCGCACGCCCTCGTCGTCGATGGTCCTGAGGTCGGCGAGCGACCAGACCTGGAAGCCGCCGCTGTCGGTGAGGATCGGTCCCGACCAGCCCATGAAGTCGTGGAGCCCGCCGAGCTCGCGCACCGTGTCCTCGCCCGGCCTGAGATGCAGGTGATAGGTGTTGGCGAGGATGATCTCGGCGCCGGTCTCCGCGACCTGCGCGGGGAGCAGCCCCTTGACCGCGGCCTGGGTGCCGACCGGCATGAAGGCCGGAGTGCGGAA
>JBFIHP010000372.1:0-4207 GCA_041601735.1 Planctomycetota bacterium
CGTAGCAGCAGCCGATCTCGATCAGGACGACGTAGAAGATCGCCGCCAGGGTCGGCCACTTGACGACCAGACTCAAGAAGGCCGCGAAGGTCGTATACAACAGGGCGGCCCAGAAGATCAGCCCGATCATCCCGAGGAGGTCCAGGACCAGACCGTCCTCGAACATCGTCGCGACGCTGCCCTTCCAGTGGACGAGCTGATGACTCAGGGCGTAGGAGAAGGACGCCAGGATCGCGGTGACGAGGGCGGCCCCCATGACCTTGCCGAAGACCAGCACGTCGCGCGGGATCGGGCGCATGAGGAGGTAACCCAGGGTCCGGTCGTCCACCTCGTCGGCCACGGCGCTCGCCCCGTGGAAGAGCGAGAGGATCGGCAGCATGAAGACGAGGTAGGCCTGCGGCACGAAGGGCAGCCAGTCGCGCAGCACGTTCCGGCTCTCCAGCTTCATCATCAGGGTGACGAAGGGCGGCAGGAGCAGGAGGACGACGAGGAAGACCAGCCGCTTGCGATTCAGAAGCGAGCGGACCTGCATCGAGACGATGACCAGGAGCGCCGCGATCAATCCCGGGCTGCGCGCCTTCGAACCGGAGGTCATCAGAAACCTCCCTTCATGGCGCGATCGTGAACGAGGAAGTCGAACACGGCCTCGAGGTTGTCGTCCGGCGAGCTGAGTTCCCGCAGGGCGACCCCGAGCTCCCGAGCGCGCCGCGGGAGCAGCTCGAAGAGAATGTCGGCGCGCCGCGTGCTGAGCGCGAGCTCGCCCCGGCGCTCCATGTCGTGATCGAGCTCGACCGCCTCGACGCAGTCCTCCTCCATCAGGACGTGGGCCAGAGCGCGGGGCCGATCGCAGACGATCTTCACCCGGTAGGGGTGATTCTCGAGCGAGGAACGGATCTCGTGCACGTCGCCCTCGGCGAGGACGCGCCCGTTGGCGAGCAGGAGGATCTGATCGGTCATCGTCATCACCTCGTGAAGGATGTGCGTCGAGACCACGACGCTTCCGCCTCGTGCGGCGATGTCCCTGATGATGGCCGTGATCTCGTGGCGGCCGACCGGGTCGAGCCCGGTCATCGGCTCGTCGAGAAAGACCACCCGCGGGTCGTGCATGAGGGCCTGGGCGAGCTTCGTGCGTTGACGCATGCCCTTGCTGTAGGTCTTGATCGACCGGCTCCAGGCCTTCTCCTCGAGGCCCACCCGGTGGAGCATCTCGCGCACGCGGTCGCCGAGTCCCTTCCGCGGCAACCCGGAGAGCTTGGCCATCAGCGTGATGAAATCGACGGCGTGGAGATCCTCGTAGAAGTTGTCGTGCTGGTTGCAGAGCCCGATGTGGTGATTCAGTTCCGGGTCGCCCCAGACCGGACTGCCGAGGACGCGCACCTCGCCGCGCGTCGCGCGGATCTGCCCGGTCATGATCCCGATCAGGGTGGACTTGCCTGCGCCGTTCGGCCCGAGCAAAGCCGTGATGCCGGGACCGATGGCGGCGGTGATCCGGGTGAGAGCGATCACGGAGCCGTACCACTTGGTGACCTCGCGGATGTCGATGATCGGCCCCATCAGCGATTCTCCGCCGAGCGGATGGTCTTGCGCATGATCACCACCGAGAGCAGGACGATCGCCCCGAGGATCGCGATCGGAATCATGGGGCTGGCGACCACGGGTTCGCCGCGGGGGATGGTGAACATCAGTCCGCCCCCGAACATCTCGCCGATGAGGAAGGAGAAGTTGTTGCGATAGCCCAGGAAGAGCCAGTGGGCGTTCTCGGTCACTCCCGCCAGGACGAAGCTCGCCAGCGCGCTCACCATGCAGAGCGCGAACCATATGACCGTGGCGTAGCGAGACGACTTGGCCAGCGACGACAGCCCCAGCATGAAGATGCCGTTCACGAGGCTGGCGAACAGACAGGCTCCGAGCAGGCGCGGAACGATGGGCCAGGCGACGTCGAAGTAGCCCTGGAGCGTCATGGCCGCGGTCGAGAACACGAGCATCGACGGCAGGAAGGTCGTGAGGAGGATGAAGAAGACGATCACCGCGAGTTTGCCGAGGATGTAGTCGAGCGCCGTGATGGGCTTCGTCAGGTAGATCTCGAGCGCGTTCGACCGGACGTCCTGAGCGATCAGCCCGGCACCCACCGCCGAAGTCACCAGCAGGACGACGAAGGACTGCGGCACCATGAGGAAGAAGTAGAAGGCGTAGCAGGTCGCGATCCAGTACTTGTCGGCCCGGCTGAGCTGATCGACCTCGTCGATTCCCCGCTGTCTCGAGATCTCGCTCACGGCCTGCTCGATCAGCGGGTTCAGACGATCCTCGGGGCTCGGCCCGCCCAGGACCGCCTCGATGTCGGGCACGCGCACGAACTCGTCGGCCAGCTCGGTCGAGAAGTAGATGACGCCGCAGAAGCCCAGCGAGGGCACGATCGCCAGGAAGAGGATCAACCAGATCAGGCGCCTCTTCAGGGTCAGGGCGATCTGATAGCGGACCATCGGCAACCAGCGGAGTCGCGGCCGCTCGAACTCGCCCTTCCAGCGCTGATAGCCCTGGTCGAAGACCGCCATCAGCCATCCCCCTGTCTGAGCGTGCTCATGATGGCGTCCTCGAAGCTCAGCTCGCGCTTCTGCAGGTGGCGCAGCTGCACCCCCGCAGCGACTGCGGCCGCGACGATGGCGTCGCTCCCGACCTCGGCCGTATCGACGGCGAGCAGGTCCTTATCGACGCGCTCGTGACGACAGCCCGCCTGTTCGAGGCCCTTCAGGAAGGCCTCCTGGTCGCCGCGCACGCGGACGTGCCAGCTCCGATCCGACATCGCCTTCAGCTCCTCGATGTTCTCGTGTCGCACGACCCGACCGGCGCGCATGATGACGACCTCGTCACAGACGTATTCGACGTCGCGCAGCAGATGGGACGAGAGGATGATGCGGATGCCCTTCTTGCGATGCAGCTCGCGCAGGACGTCGAGAAGGATCACGCGGCCCTCGGGGTCGAGCCCGTTCGTGGGTTCGTCCAGGAAGATGAGATCGGGGTCGTGCACCAGGGCCTGGGCCAGCTTGATCCGCTGGCGCATGCCGGCCGAGTAGCCGTCCACGGGCCGGTAGCGCGCCTCGCCCAGGCCGCAGAAGCGGATCATCTCGTGCGCCCGCTCGATCGCCGCCTCGCGCGGCATGCCGGCCAGCTCGCCGCCGAGGGTCACGTAGTCCACGGCGATCATGCCGGGGATGTGGCAGTCGCGTTCCGGGACGTAGCCGACCCGACGGCGGATCTCGATGGCCTCGCGGCGGCAATCCCGCCCCAGGACCCGCGCCTCTCCAATCTCGGCCGAGGGAAACCCGAACCGGGACTTGATGCGGCGCAGAAGGCGCGTCTCCGCGCTCTCGGTGCCGACGAGGCCGAGCAGGGTCTTGATGAGCGTGCTCTTGCCCGCGCCGTTCGGTCCGAGCAGGCCCAGGCTCGAGCCGGAGAAGCTGAAGGAGACCCGATCGAGGGCCTTCAGGTTGCCGTAGCTCACGCTGAGATCCCTCGCGACGATGGCGGTCGCGGGTTTTTCGGTCGGTTCCGTCATCGTCCGGATCGGCCCCTTCGTTTCCCTTGGCGCAACCATTCCGCCCCGGCCCTGTTATATTGCCGAGATGCTGCGAATGAGCGGGTCAGCAGTCTGCACCAGATCGCCCGGGAGAACCAGATGTTCAAGAGCTTCCTCGTCCCCTTGTCCTTGCTGATCCTCGTCGCGACGCCGCTGTCGGCCCAGGAGGGCGAACCGGATCTGGTGAAGAAGGGCATCGAGCTCGCCCGCCGGCTGTCCGGCGACGATGCCACCGATTTCATCCGCGTCGTGAAGGGCAAGAAGACCGCTCGTCTCGAAACGGCCGCGGTCACCTACGAGGACCTCGACCGCGATCTCTCCGTGACCCTCTTCGCCGCGGTCCACATCGCCGATCGCGACTACTACGAGACCCTCCAGAAGCAGCTCGCGGACTACGATCTGGTCCTCTTCGAGGGCATCAATCGCGACGAGGAGCAGACCGACGAGCTTCTGCTCCTGGTCGGCCGGCTGCAGCGCATGATGAAGAAGGCGCTCCGCCTCGAGTTCCAGCCCGAGGTCATGGACATGAGCGCGAAGAACATGCGCCGGGCCGACATCGACGCCTCCGAGCTCAATCGTGAACTCGAGGAGCGGGGCGTCGGTCTCATCCCGAGCGAGAATCTCGTCCGCACG
>JBFIHP010000373.1:0-4202 GCA_041601735.1 Planctomycetota bacterium
CCAGAGCGACTCTCCCGCTGGGAGATCGGGCTCGTCGTCGCCGCCCGGGCCGGCCTCGATCCGGCCGGATTCCTCGATCGAATCCGGCTCACGGGACATCCCCTGGCCCGTTCAAGGCCGGCGGACCTGGAACTCGACTCGGGCCGGGCCCTCCGTCGGCTCGGCCGTCGCCTCCGGGCCCTCGCCGAAGTAATCGACTGAATGGAAGAGACTTGCATCGACAAGGGCGCCGATCGACAATCGGCGATCGGGGCCGGATGGGCACTCGAATCTCCTGCCGGTCTGCAAGATGACTCTCGCCTGCATCTATGAAGCAGGAGGAAAAGACTTTCTCTTTTGCTGCCTTAGATCATTTTTGTATCTTTTGCGATACAACGTCGCTCTCGGGCTTGAACAATCGAGAGCTTCGCGCCGTGCGGAAACCGACTCGGCTCCGGCCCAGTCCTCTTGATAAGGGGTTTGAACGACCATGAACCACCGCCTCGCGACTCGCTCCCTCATCCTGACCGGCCTCGCTCTCACGCTCCTCGGGGCGGAGATCCTGGCTCAGGGCAGCATCAACCTGAACAACTTCTCCACCCTCACCACGGGCAACATCCCCGGTCGCTCGGCCCGCGCCGACCTCGACGGGGACGGCGACCTCGACCTCGTCGTGCCCAACGTCTTCGACAATACGGTCACGGTCTGGCGCAATGACGGCGGCCTCGCCTTCACGCCGATCCAGACCCTGAACACCGCCGTCAACGTCTCCGACGTCGATCTCGTCGACATGAACGGCGACACCTTCCTGGACATCCTGCTGACCGCGAGGACGGCGACGGTCCAGGTCTTCGCCAACAACGGCTCGGCCTCCTTCGCGCCGCCGCTCCAGGCCGCGGCCGGGTTCGACTCCTACAGCGCCCTGCCGATCGATCTCGACGGCGACACGGACCTCGATCTTCTCGTCTGCAACTACGCGCCGGACAAGATCAGCATCCTGCTCAACGACGGCTCCGGCAACCTCACCCTCGTCGGTGCGAACTTCGCGGGCGGCGGCGGCCCGAGCGAGATCATCGCGGTCGATCTCGACAAGGACAACGACAAGGACCTGGTGATCAGCCTGGCCGACTCGAACGTCGTCCTGATCGTCGAGAACACCGGAATCGGCTACGCCCCCCTGACCTTCCACAACACCGGGATCTTCCCCCTGGACATGATCGTCCGGGACTTCAACCAGGACGGATTCCCGGACATCGTCACGGCGAACACCTTCAGCAACGACATCACCTTCATCCGCAACACCGGCAACCTCACCTTCGCCGCCTCGCAGCACTACGGCGTGGGTGACCGTCCGACGGCGCTCGCGGCGGCCGACATCGACAACGCCCTGGGCCTCGACATCGTCGTGGCCACCTTCGACGGCGGCGGCGTCAGCGTGCTGCCCAACAACGGCCTGAGCGCGTTCGCCATGAACGTCGTCCAGTTCACCGGCGGCAACGCCTTCGACATCCTCGTCGGCGATTTCGACGGGGACTACGACGATGATCTCCTGAGCATCAACCTCAGCGGCAATCGCATCGACGTCATCGAGAACCAGTTGCCCGCGCGCCGCTATCCCGGCACCGACGAGGATCTGAACCTGGTCTCGATCATCGACGGCATCACCGTGCCGGCCAACCAGGCGGTCACCGTGGGTCACGAGGGTTCGGTGGTGACGAACACGTTGATCTCGCTGATGGGCACCTTCGACAACGAGGTCGGCATCATCGCGATCCAGCAGTTCAATCCCGGCTTCCCCCCCTTCACGATGACGCCGGGTCTCTACCTCAACAACTTCGTCTATCCGGCCCAGCTGCTGCTCCAGCAGGTCCTGGTTCCCGGCGGCATCACCGTGCAGCTGAACGTGCCCGTCGGCACCGTCGGACAGCGCTACCTGGTCCAGGGATTCGCGGTCACGCCGACCGCGATGAACGGGCTCGGAGCCTTCACCGACGCCATCGAGTTCAGGGTCATCCCCTGACCGACGAGGTCGGGCGCTCCGCCGCCCGGCCCCCCGCGTCCGCCTCGGACGCGCCTTGATCAGTCGTTCAAGCCCGATCGGGGGGAGTCCGGAGTGCATTCCGGGCTCCCCCCTCCTTCATGGGCGCCGCCGGATCTGGAAACCGCCGACCCGGGTCAAGGGGCCGATGACGACGGTCTCCTCTCCGCGCAGGACCTTCAGCTCGACCGCACGGGTCGGGGTCCAGACTGCGAGTCTCTCGCGCAGGGTCTCGACGTCGCGGATCGCCACGCCGTCGAACATCAGGATGCCGTCGCCGTCGCGCAGACCGGCGCGTCCTGCCGCGCTCTCGGGTCGGATCCCGCTAATCTCGAAGCGCGCCACGGGGGTCTGCTGCTCCGGCGCGGGAAGGGAATTGAGGTCGGCCAGGAGCGGCGTGAAGTAGCGGTAGTAGACCTCGAGCATGAGGACCGCCATGGCCGTCGTGTAGGAACGATCGCTGTCGTCGTCGCCGGCGTAGTCGGCGTAGGGCGAGATCGGTCGCCAGGATCCGTCTCGACGCTGGTTGTCGAGCAGCAGGGGCTTCAAGCGCGCGTTCCAGGCCGCCCAGTCGGTGCCACCGCGACGATGCATGCCCAGCGCCGCGTAGTAGTGGAAGTAGAGGTTGCCGTCGCCGCGACGCACGAACGCCGCGTTGCCCGGATCCCGCCAGGCGAACTCGGGAGGACGACGGCGCACGAAGTCGAGCGCGCGCTCGTGGGCCCGGTGGCTCTCGGGCACGTCGAGGAGCTGCATGACGAAGAGGGCCGCCGAGTTCGAGCCCGGCAGCGTCGGATAGGAACTTCGCCGCCAGCTCGGATCATGGTTGTAGCGCAACGCGTCCATGTTTGCGTCGTCGCAGGCGAGGACGAAGTCGCGCGCACGTTCGAGCGCCGGGGCCGGAACGCTCAGTCCGCCGAGTTCCGCGCTCTTCAGCGCCATGACCTGCCAGACGGTCACCGACAACCGCGGCCAGGCGTCGTAACGCCGGTCGGGATCGCGATAGTAGTAACCCCAGCCGCCGTCGAGCCGGCTGCCCTCGTCGCGGATCTGTGCGTCGAGGATGCGCTTCACGGCGCGGCGGAGCGGTGTTCGCAGCTCGTCGTCCCGAGTCGAGGCGTAGGCCTCGGCGATCGCGTAGGCGGCGATGCCGTGGCCGTAGGACGAGCCGTCACCGATGTGACCGTTCTCGCGGGACTGCTGCGACCGCAGGAAGGCCAGACCTCGAGCGACGACGGCCTGGAACTCGGAACCGCCGCGATGATCGTGGCCGGCACCGAGGAAGGCCAGCAGGGCGAGGCCCGTCTTGCCGGCGCGGCGGTCGCGGTACTTCGAATGCCGTCGCCGCGGGCCCCAGGAACCGTCCTCGTTCTGCCCGCCCGCGAGGTAGCGCAATCCGGCGAGCACGGCCGCCTCGGTCTCGACTCCGCCGCCGCCGAGTTCGAGCGCGCGAGCCTTCAGCCGGCCGCTCCGCGCGGCGAAGGCGGCGACCTCCGGAATCTCGTCGGAAAGCTCGAGGCTCGCGCGCCGGCGACGGAACGCGCGTGGCACGGAGACCTCCTCGGGCTGCGCGGGACCGAGGCGCAGGGCCGCCGCCGCGGGCCGACCCTCCGCGCTGGAGACGATCCGGGCCGCGCCGAAATCGGGGGCGACGACGCCGATCCCGCCGGCGACCGTTCGGCGAGCCCCGGCTCCGGGTCCTTCGCCCGCAGCGACCGTCGCGCGACGCGGGCTCGGCCCCTGCGGTCGTGGGCTCGTGCGCGCTACTTCCGGACCCGGCTCTCGGCTCGCCGGCAGCGACGGTCCCCGGCGAGCACGAAGGAAGCTCCGCGCACCGAGCGGTCCCGGCTCCTCGGGCGTCAGCGCCGTGGAGGCCACGACCGCAGCGATTCCCTCGGTGTCCGACTCGACCGATCGGCCCTCGACGACGGCATTCGGAATCCGGTCGCTCGGTCCGACTCCCGCGGCGATGGGAGCGGCCACGGATCCGCCGGCGTCGGCCGCCCTCGCCGGCACCGCCGGTCTCCCGCTCGCGACCTCGGGAGCGACCTCTCGTCGCGGACCCTCGGCTGCCGCGGCGAGCGCGGCCCGTTCGATCGCGAGATCGCCTCCCCCGGTTCGCGTCTGCTCGAAGGAGCGCGCGGCGGGCGCGGCCGAGACCGAGGGCGCCGCGACCTCGGTCGGC
>JBFIHP010000374.1:0-4191 GCA_041601735.1 Planctomycetota bacterium
CCCCGGCGCCGACTGCCCCGGCGACAGCCCGGCCAGCTGCCGGCTCATGGACCTCTTCCAGGAGGTGGACGAAACCGTCCGCGCCACCTTCTCCTCCGTCAGCCTCGCCACCCTCGCCGCCCGCTAGCAGGCGTCGAACGCAGAGCCGACGCCAACCGGCTGATTCGGGTCAGACGCAAAGCCGCCAAGCGGCGGTTCCGCGTCTGACGCCTGCTAATCGGCGAGGGGGGCGAGGTCGAAGTCGAGGACGCGGAGCAGGGCGTCGGCCTCGTCCGACTTGCCGGCCGCCCGGAGTTTCCGGGCACGATCGAGTTCCCTGCGGTAGTGCAGGGCGAGACCCTCGCGGCAGGCGTCGATCTCGGTCGCGAGCGCGGCGTCGCGCTGCCCGGCCAGGCGCAGGAAGGAGGCCGCGGCCCGCCACTGCCCGGCCTCGAGCGCGAGCTTCGCGCGACGGAGTAACTCGCGGCCTTCCGGCAGCAGGTCGAGGAGGTGGCGAACCGGAATGCCGGCCCCCAGGCTGTCGGACTCCTCGAAGCCCTTGTAGGAGACGGCCACGACGCGGCCGCGACCGTCCAGGATCGGGCCTCCGCTGTTGCCGCCGACGCTGGGGGCCGTCGTCCAGAGGTTGGTCTCGACCTTGCGGACCTGCCCGAGAGCCGGTGCCGTCGTGGCCCTCTTCCCTTCCAGCATCGAGAAGGTGGCGGGGAATCCCAGGACCATGACCGGATCGAGCGGTTGGATCTCGCTCGTGTCGGGCGCCAGAGGGAAGACCGGCACGGGCTCCTTCATGGTGACCTCGAGCAGGGCGAGATCGCTCGGATCGAGGGCGTGGAAGCGCCCCTCCACCCAGGTCCCGGACTCGTTCTTCGCCTTCCGCTCGACCCAGCGATCAGGCGTGACCGCGCCCTTCACGAGATTGCCGAGCTTCGGATTGAAGCCCAGGTCGAGGCGCCAGCGTCGGTGTTCGTCCAGGACCTCGCTGTCGGCGGGCCACGCGGCGATGAACAGGGCCGACTCGTCGAGGACCCAGCCATCGGCCAGTTCGGCCCGCGGCTCCGGAAAGAACTTCCAGCTCTCGACGACGTGCTTGTTGGTGGCGATCAGACCGTCGGGGCTCACGAAGAAGCCGGTGCCGGAGCTCCATCGGGTCTTCTCCTCGCCGCCCCTCCGCAGGGTGTAGGAGGCCACGACGAGAACGACCGAGGCGCCGCAGTCGGCGATGGCCGACTGGAAGGTCTTCCGGACGCCGTGGATGCGGTCGAGTTCGAGGCGCAGGCGCTCGAGTTCGGCGCGACTGCGGGCACGATCGTCGGCGCTCGCGCGCCAGGCTTCGATCTCCTCGCGCAGCTTCCGGGCTTCGACCACCACGGCGGGATCGCCCCGTCCCTCCTCGAGCATGCGCTCGAGCCGCGCGCCGACCTCGGCGAGTTCCTCGTCGCGCCGACCCGCGCGGGCGACCTCGTCGCCCAGGCTCTCGATCCGCCCCTCCAGGGCGCGCTCTTCGGCCTCGGCGCGGCGCCGCGACTCGGCGATCCTCTCCATCGCCAGGGCGGCCTGTCGTTCGGACTCGGCATCGAGCTGGATGCGCATGCGCCCGAGGCGCTCCTGCATCCGGCCCTCCGAGCGCCCGGCCTCGTCCTTCCCGGCGCGCGCGGCCCAGAGTCCGGCCACGACCGCGACGAGGATCGCCGCCACGCCGATGATCTTGGCGAGACGGAGCTTCCTCCGCGTCCTCACCTGCCCGGCGCTCTCGACCTCGAGGTCGGCGAGGTGCAGCGGGCCGATGCCGAGCGAGCGGGCGACCTTCTCGATCAAGGCGCGCTCGCGATGGGCAACGTCGCCGTCGGCCGAGGCCAGGCGGATGAGCATGCGCAGATGCGCGAGGCTCTCGCTCTCGAAGACCCGCGCCTCCTCGGGATGGATCGGCTCGAGCATGCGACGCCCGAGGATCGCACGTGCCGCGCCGCTGCGCAGGCCCAGGGCCCGACGATAGCTCTCGAGCAGACGGGCCTCGTCGTCACCCAGGGCACGATCGGCGCGAGCGACGCAGACGAGGTTTGTGAAGACCGCTTCGGCTCCGTTCATGGCGGGCATGGTACCAACGGGCAGGGCTCCGCACCGCTACGGAGAATCTCCCCATCCCCGGCCTGGAGGACGAGAAGTCGGCACCAAACTTGGCCCACGAGTCTCCGCTTCCGTTATCGTGAGGCTCCGGGACTCGC
Source organism: Planctomycetota bacterium (assembly GCA_041601735.1). GTDB lineage: Bacteria > Planctomycetota > DRQF01 > JACKGY01. The sequence continues at coordinate 2,223 of JBFIHP010000374.1, forward strand.
CAGGAGTTCGCGACCGGTGTCGCCGGAAAGCGACGTGAAGCGGCTCCACCCACAGGATCACGAACACGAAGGATAAAGACCATGAGCGATACCACTTACAAGATGATCGAGATCGTCGGCACCTCGAAGGAGTCGGTCGCGAAGGCGATCAACAACGGCATCGAGCGGGCCTCGAAGACCCTCCACGGCCTGAGCTGGTTCCAGGTGAGCGAGATCCGGGGCGGCATCGAGAAGGGCAAGGTCGATACCTACCAGGTGATCATGAAGGTCGGCCTCAAGCTCGACTGATCGAGATCCCGCAGCGAGGGTCGAGCGAGCGCGGCTCCGTCTCGGACGGGGTCGCGTTCTCGTTGCCGGAGGGCGCATCGAGGTCGAGCGGCGACCGCGATCGTCGGACTCGAAGCTCGGGGGTGCTGCGCCGCCCCACGAAGGAAACGCGAGGAGAAGTCGAGATGGACCACCTCGAGATCAACCGATCAGCCTGGGACGAGCGGGCGCGCATTCACGTCGATTCGAAGTTCTACGACGTCGAGGGTTTCCTGGCCGGCAAGACCGCGCTGAAGGAGATCGAACTGGCCGAGCTGAAGGACGTCGGCGGCAGGCGTCTCCTTCACCTGCAGTGTCACTTCGGCCTCGACACGCTCTCCTGGGCGCGCGCGGGCGCGGTCGTCACGGGGGTCGATCTCTCGCCGGTCGCGATCGAGAAGGCTCGCGAGCTCGCGAGCCGAGCCGGCCTCGAGGCGACCTTCATCGCGAGCGACGTCTACGACTACGGCGAGCAGGCAAAGGGGGACTTCGACATCGTCGTCACCACCTTCGGCACGGTGATCTGGCTGCCCGACCTCGACCGCTGGGCCGCCGTCATCGCGAAGAGCCTGAGGCCCGGCGGACGCTTCTACTTCGCGGACTTCCACCCCGTCCACGACCTGGTCACCGGCTATCCCTACTTCGGAGGTGCCGGGCCGATCGTCGAGGACGAGGGCACCTACACCGAGAATGCTCCGGACACGAAGGCGACGATGGTCACCTGGTGCCATCCCGTCAGCGCGGTGGTGAACGCCCTCATCGACGCCGGAATCCGCATCGACCGCCTGAACGAGTTCCCCTTCAGCCCCTGGAACTGCTACCCCGATCTCGAGGAGCGCGAGCCCGGGCGCTTCTACTCGACCGCGTTGAAGAACCCGATGCCGCTGGTCTACTCGATCCAGGGCACGCGAACCGGCTGAAGCTCAGCGGGCGGGCGGCGTCGTCCCGCGGATGCGCGCCTCGGTCTCGTCGATGAAGCGTCCGACCGTCTCGTCCTCCTTCGCACGCATCCGGGTGAAGCCCTCGTACTGCGCGGCGCTCAGGATGCTGCGGGCGCGCTCGTCGAAGGCCCGCCGGTTGGAGCGCAGGCGGTCGATGGCCGCCAGTCGATCGTCGTTGCCGGCCTGATCGTTCTTGAGCACGCCGTAGAGCGGCGTCGAGATCTCGACCGCTTCCTGGTAGCTCGTCTCCAGGCGTTCGCTCTGATCGGGGCTGAGCTGCAGCTGCTTCGTGAAGGCCGTCACGCGTCTTCTGACCTCGGCATCGACCTTCCGCTCGTAGTTCTCGCGCTGCTCCGCGCGGGCGCGCTCGCGCTTCGCCTCTTCGAGGACCCGGAGTCGCCGGTCGATGAGATCGACGAGGACGGGAGATTCGCCGGTGCCCGCCTCGGGATCGACGACGATCGCGGCCGCGGGCGTCCCGCTCTCGATCTCGGCCCGCAGGCGTTCGAGGTCGGCGCGCAGGGCGGTCTGTTCGGCGGCCGAGGCCCCCGTCGGCCCCGCTCCGGCCCGCGCTCGAGCTTCGGCGCGCTCGCGCCGCGCCTCCTCCGCCTCTCGTTCGACGACCTCGAGGCGGCCCGGGAGAGCATCGAGCCGACCGGCAAGACCGAGGTCGAGGCCCTCTACATCGGTGTCCGGGTTCAGCTGAAGGGCCAGGACGCCGC
>JBFIHP010000375.1:0-4179 GCA_041601735.1 Planctomycetota bacterium
CGACAGAGCGGCATCCGAACACCGGCGAGCCACGAATGCCGGCCTGTCGGGCCGCCCCTCCTCGAGCGGAGTGCAAGCTCTCCCCAACGGCCGAGCAAAGGAGCGCCGCTCAGACAGAGCGGCACTTGATCACCGGTGAGCCGCGAAGGCCGGGCTGGCGCTCCTGGCGCTCCAGCGAGCCTCAGATGAGGCGCTCGAGCAGCGCCGAGGCCAGGCTCAGCACGAGCAGGAAGCCGCACATGTCGGTGACCGTGGTGAGGATCGGACCCGAGGCGAGGGCGGGGTCGCGGCCGAAGGCCTTGAGCACGAGGGGCACGATGCCGCCGACGACGACGGCGACGCAGGTGTTGAGCGCCAGGGCGAGGCCCACGACGAGACCGAGCCAGACGTTGCCCTTCCAGAGGAAGGCGGTGAGGCCGACCAGAAGTCCCAGCGCGCAGCCGTTGATGAGGCCGACGCCCAGCTCCTTCAGGAGGACCCGGCCGTAGTCGGCGGGCCGGAGGACGCCGAGGGTCAGCTCGCGCAGGCTGACGGCGACGGCCTGGTTGCCCGAGCAGCCGCTCATGTCCGAGATGATCGGCAGGAAGACGGCGAGGGCGATCACCGCCTCGAGCGTGTCCTGATTCGCCGCGATGACGCTGGCGGCCAGCACGTTCAGGACGATGTTGGCGCTCAGCCAGGAGAGGCGGCGGCCGGCGCGGAGACGGAGCGGCATGCTGCGCAGCTCCTCGCCGCCGACGATACCGGCGACGGCGCGGAAGGTCTCGTCGCTGCGGTCCGAGACCGCCTCCTCGACCGAGCGGCGGCGCAGGACGCCCACGAGGACGCCCCGGGCATCGACCACCGGGACACCGAAGAAGCGCTGCTGGCTGATGAAGTGTTCGAGCTCGTCGAGCGGCGTGTCGGCGCTGATGCTCACCGGATCGGAGATCATCAGGTCGTCCACGATGGCGCTGCGCGGGGCGAGCACGATCTCGCGGAAGGGCAGCACGCCGACGAGGCGGCCCTTGCGATCGACTACGTAGACGTACTGGATGTAGTAGCTGCGGTACTCCTCGGCGCCCGCCTGGAGGTCGTCGATGACCTGCCCGATCGAGCGACCGGAGCGGACCTCGACGTACTCGGTGATCATCAGACCGCCGGCGCTCTCCTCGTCGTACTCGCAGAGCTCGCGGATCTCCCGGGCTTCCTCGGGCTCGAGCTCGGCGAGGATGGCCCGGGCCTCGTCGTCCTCCAGCTCGCCGATGTAGTCGGCCTGGGCGTCGGAGGGCATCTCCTCGAGGATGCGGGCGGCGGTGGCGGGCTGGATGATCTCGAAGACGCCGGTCGCCTGGTCGTCGGGCAGGCGTTCGAGCAGCTCGGCGGCCGTGGGCGCCTCGACCAGCTCGAGGAGGGCCACGAGGTCGTCCTCGGCGAGATGGGACACGGCCCGGACGGTGTCGAGCCCGCCCAGGGAGGCGAGGAAGGCCTGGACCGCCGGGGCTTCCTGGCGCTCGATCAGCTCGGCGAGGCGTTCGGTCGGCTTTCTCTGGTCGGTGGCGTCGGCCATCACTGGGGCTCCGGGGGGATCGAAGGGCCTGCCGGCCCCCGCGGCGATGGGTATAGCCTCCCCCGCGGACGGGCGCCAGCGGGGTCCCCGCGGGCTGCGACCGAATCGCCCGCGAAGGGCCGCAAAGCGGTGTTGGGAAGCCGGAAAGCCAGCACTATAATCCTCCGCCCGTACGACCTGCGTGCGGGCCGAGCAGCGTCACCGGTCTTTTTCAAAGGACTCCGGACGCAGGCCCAGCGGCTTCGGAAAGCCGGTCAGAGCACCGACTTGAGTCAACGCCTGCGCGGATGAACGCCTCCATGGCAAGCGACAACAAAACGGCCCGACCCGTCGAGACCCTGAAGCAGGCGACCATCCGCTTCGCGGGCGACTCGGGCGACGGCATGCAGATCACCGGTAGCCAGTTCACGAACACCTCGGCGGTCTTCGGCAACGACCTGGCCACCTTCCCGGACTACCCCGCCGAGATCCGCGCGCCCGCGGGCACCATCCCGGGCGTCTCGGGCTTCCAGGTGCGTTTCTCGAGCTACGACATCCACACGCCGGGTGACCGCCCGGACGTGCTGATCGCGATGAACCCGGCCGCGCTCAAGGTCAACATCAAGGACCTGAAGCCGAACGGCATCGTCATCGTCAACACCGACAACTTCGGCAAGGCGGATCTCGCCAAGGCCAAGTGCGAGACCAACCCGCTCGAGGATCACTCCCTCGACGGCTTCCGCGTGGTCCCGGTCCCGCTGAACAACCTGACCAAGGAGACGCTGAAGGACAGCGGCCTCGATCCCAAGATCGTGATGCGCTGCAAGAACTTCTTCGCGCTCGGCATCGTCTACTGGCTGTTCCAGCGGCCGATGGAGACCACGATCGACTACCTGAACCTCGAGTTCGGCAAGAAGAAGAAGCGCCCGGAGATCGCCGAGGCCAACATCGCGGCCCTGAAGGCCGGCTTCAACTTCGCCGACATCTCGGGCCTCTTCCAGGTGAGCTACGAGGTGCCCCGCGCCAAGCTGCCCCCGGGGACCTACCGCAACATCCAGGGCAACATGGCGGTCGGCCTCGGTCTCCTCGCCGCCAGCAAGCTCTCGGGCCTGCCGCTCTTCCTGGGCTCCTACCCGATCACCCCGGCGAGCGACATCCTGCACCAGCTCTCGGCCTACAAGAACCACGGCGTGATCACCTTCCAGGCCGAGGACGAGATCGCCGCCATCTGCTCGGCGATCGGCTCCGCCTTCGCCGGCTCGCTCGGCGTCACCACGACCAGCGGTCCCGGCATGGCGCTGAAGTCGGAGGCCCTCAACCTCGCGATCATGACCGAGCTCCCGCTCGTCGTCGTGAACGTGCAGCGCGGCGGCCCCTCGACCGGCCTGCCCACCAAGACCGAGCAGTCCGACCTGCTGCAGATGATGTACGGCCGCAACGGCGACAGCCCGATCCCGATCGTCGCGGCCTCGACCAGTTCGGACGCCTTCGACTGCGCGATCGAGGCCTGCCGGATCGCGCTGAAGTACATGACCCCGGTCATCCTCCTCACCGACGGTTACATCGCCAACGGCGCCGAGCCCTGGCGCCTGCCGAAGATCGAGGACCTGCCCAAGCTCGAGTTCAAGCAGCTCGAGTCGAAGGACAAGACCTGGTACCAGCCCTACCTGCGCGACCAGGAGACCCTGGCGCGGCCCTGGGCGATTCCGGGCACGGTCGATCTCCAGCACCGCATCGGCGGCCTGGAGAAGGAGGACGTGACCGGCAACGTCTGCTACAACCCCGAGAACCACCAGCGGATGACCGACCTGCGCCACGCCAAGGTCGCGGGCATCGCCAAGGACATTCCGGCCTTCAAGCTCGATCAGGGCGAGAAGGGCGACGATGTCCTGGTCCTCGGCTGGGGCTCGACCCGCGGCGCCATCACGGCGGCGGTCGAGACGCTCCGCGAGGAGGGCAAGAAGGTGGCGCAGGGCCACATGCGCTACATGAATCCCTTCGCGCCGAACCTGAAGGAGACGCTCGAGAGTTTCGAGCACGTCATCATCCCCGAGATGAACATGGGCCAGCTGGCCCTCCTCATCCAGGGCACCTTCGGAATGAAGGTCCACTCGTACACGAAGGTGACGGGGCAGCCCTTCTCCACGAACGAAGTCATCGACAAGGTCCACGAGATCCTGGGGTAAGACATGAGCACGGAATCGGTCACGAAGCTGACGAAGAAGGACTTCAAGTCGGACCAGGACGTCCGCTGGTGCCCGGGCTGCGGCGATTACGCCATCCTGAACGCCGTTCAGGGTGCGATGGCCAAGCTCGGCAAGAAGAAGGAAGACGTCGTCTTCGTCTCGGGCATCGGCTGTTCCAGCCGCTTCCCCTACTACATGGAGACCTACGGTTTCCATTCGATCCACGGCCGCGCGCCGGCGATCGCGTCAGGCGTCAAGATCGCGCGTCCCGACCTCGACGTCTGGGTCATCACCGGTGACGGCGACGCCATGTCGATCGGCGGCAACCACCTGATCCACGCGCTGCGTCGTCGCGTCAATCTGAAGATCCTGATGTTCAACAACAGGATCTACGGCCTGACCAAGGGCCAGTATTCGCCGACCAGTCCGATCGGCAAGGTCACCAAGTCGACGCCGATGGGCTCG
>JBFIHP010000376.1:0-4162 GCA_041601735.1 Planctomycetota bacterium
CGCTCTGTCGGAGCGGCGCTCCTAGAGGCGGTAGCCGCCCGCGCGACAGGAGCGCCGGCCAGACAGGCCGGCATGCGCATCTCGGCCGGGTTCGCATCTCGCCCCTGGTTCGATGGCGCCGACGCGAGTCCGGATGCCGCTCTGTCGGAGCGGCGCTCCTAGAGGCGGTAGCCGCCGGCGACGTCGAGGTTGATGCCGGTGACGTAGCCGTCGAAGTCGAGGAGGTAGTGCAGGGCATCCTCGATGTCGGCGAGCCGCCCCGCACGTCCGAGCGGGATCGCCGCCGGCAGGTTCTCGGGCAGGTCGATCGAGTTCTCGAGCTGACCGGGCGAGATCATGTTGCAGCGGACGCCCCGGGGCGCGAGCTGCTCGGCGTAGGTCTTGGTGAGGATGTAGAGCCCGGTCTTCGAGATCTGGTAGGCCGTGGCCTTGGGATGCGGTCGGATGTGCTCGACGCCGGCGTAGCCGACGTTCAGGATCTGCCCGGCCTGGTCCTCCGGAAGCTGCGCGACGAAGGCGCGGATCAGCACCTGCGGCGCGATCAGGTTGGCTTCCAGGATCTCGCGAAACTCGGCCGCCTCGGTCTCGAGCGCGCTCTTCACCAGGTAGTTGCCGACGTTGTTGACCAGGATCTGGTAGCCGCCGCTGAGCTTGCGGGCCTGGTCGGCGAGCTTCTCGGCCGCGCCCTCGTCGAGGAAGTCGGCCTGCAGGGCCCAGGCCGAGCGGCCCATCGCCTGGATCTCCTTCACGACGTCCAGGGCCTCGTCGGCGTGGCGGTTGTGATGCACGACGACGTTCGCGCCGGAGGCCGCGAGGCTCAGCGCCAGGTGCCGGCCGAGACGCCGCGCCGCCCCGGTGACCAGGGCGGTCTTGCCCTGGAGGTCGCGCCGGATGCCGCTCATCGCCGGCGCTCGATACGCACCGCCGTCCAGCGGGCCTCGGGCACGGCGTCGGGCTTCATCACCTTGAGCATCACCCGCTGCGCGCCCCAGCGCTCGAGGATGGCGGCCGCCGCCTCCTCGACGTAGGTCTCGATGAGCAGGTACTGCTTCTCGACGGCGAGCGAGGAGAGGAAGGCGGCGACGGCGCTGTAGTCGATGGTCTTCGCGATGTCGTCGCCGGCGACCGCCTCGGCGAAGTCGTGGTCCATCTCGCAATCGACGAGGATGCTCTGCGGCTCGACCCGTTCGTGGGGGTGGATGCCGATGATGCAGTTCACCTCGAGGCCTTCCAGCATGATCGTGCCGATCATCGCTCCGTCTCCTTCAGGTCGATGTCCCCGCGGCTGGCCAGCTCCTCCAGCACGATCCGCGTGGGCGTGTTCAGGTTCATGGTCATGGCCTCCGCGGGCCGGACCCAGCGAAACTCCTCGATCTCGTAGTTCGTGCAGACCATCTCCGGGGTCTTCGTGTCGGAGACGTAGTTGATCAGCAGGAAGTGCCGCGGTTTCACGAACTCCGGGTTCTCGATGCAGTCCTGGATCATCACGAAGCGCGAGTTCTCGACCTCCAGGCCGACCTCCTCGCGCATCTCGCGGACGTAGGCCTCGAGCATCGTCTCGCCGTGGTCGATCTTACCTCCCGGGATGCCCCAGGTGTTCGACCACTTGCGGGTCCGCACCAGGAGGATGCGCCCCGCGGGATCGCGGACGACGCCGCCCACGGTGGCGATGACCAGCTTCTGGCTCTCGAAGAGATGCTCGCGGTCGAGGGCCGCGGCCAGGGCCCCGATGTCCTCGAAGAGATAGTCGGGCCCCGCCGCTTCGAGGATCTCGCGCGCGCTGTAGCCGTAGAGCGCGGCGCCGGCGCGCAGGCGGTTCTCGTGGGCCACCTCGACGTCGTGGACGGTGTCGCCCACGTAGAGGCTGACGTCCGGCTCGAGGCCGGCCTCGGCCACGAGGGCCTTCATCGCCGGGCTCTTGTCGGCGGCGTCGCCGACGATGCGCTCCACGAGCGGCAGGATCCCGTGCCGCTCGCAGGCCTCCTCGAGGATGTCCCGGGCCATGGTGGAGAGGATGAAGAGGCGCTTGCCGCGGCCCTTCTCGACCCGCAGCAGCTGGGCCGCGCCCGGAAAGAGCGGGGCCTCGGTCGATCTCTTGCGGAAGGCGGCGAAGAAGACGGGGTCGATCTCGTCGAGCGTCCTCCCCGGCAGGCGCGGACCGTAGAAACCCATCACCGGCAGCTTGAAGTCGCGACGGTAGGTCGCCATGTCGACGGGCGAGGCGCCGAAGTGGCGGAGCGTGTCGTTGGTCGCGTCGAGGGTGACGGCGACGTCGTCCGCGAGGGTCCCGGACCAGTCGAGGATCAGGTTCTCGATCATGCTGCTCCTCGGGAAGATGCCGGCTCATGGAGCGCCGAGCTTGCTCGGCCGTCGGGGCAGCTGGCTGCCCGCTTCATGCGCGATCTCGAAGTCGTCCGGTGGGAATCGGAGAGCAAGCTCTCCGAAACGGCCAGGCAAGCCTGGCGCTCCATCCGCTCACATGATCTGCGCGACCTCGACCACCTCGGGCACCTCCTGCCGCAGGCGATTCTCGACGCCCATCTTGAGCGTCGCCATGCTGCTCGGGCAGCCCGAGCAGGCGCCCTTCAGCTGCAGGAGGACCACGCCGGCATTGAAGCCGACGAAGTGGATGTCGCCGCCGTCCATCGCGACCGCGGGCCGGATCTGCTCGTCCAGCACCTTGCGGATGCGGGCCTCGACGTCGGCCGGGTCGCCGGTCATCTCGGCGGGCTCGGCGGCCTCGCCCACCAGGGCCTCGCCGGACTCGATGTGCGTCTTGATGACGTCCTGGACCATGACCTGGAGCATCTCCCAGCCGACGCCCGGGTGCTTCGTCACCGTGATGAAGTCCTGGGCGATGAAGACGCCCATGACGCCGTTCTGCTTGAAGAGCTTCGCGGCCAGGGGCGAGCTCTCGGCCACCGCGGCGTTGGCGAAGTCGAAGGGGCCGCCCTCGATGACGGTCTTGCCCCAGCTGAACTTCAGCGAATTGGGGTTCGGGGTGGGTTCGGCCACCACCTGGATGAGTTCGGACATGTCTGATCGTGCTCCTTGGCTGGTCCGGCATGATAACAGCAGCCGGGCCGGGACAAGCCGGCTCCGAGTCGAGCCGAGCCCGAATTCGCACATGGACCGGTCCGAGAGCGCCGGAAGGCTCGCGTGGAAGCCGGATTCAGGGCACGAGGCTGATGGGCAGCTCGCGCGGGGTCGTCCTGTGGAGGTCGGAGACGAGTTCGATGCGCATGGTGGCCTTGCCGGGGACGGCGGTCTTCGGGGCCTGAACCAGGCCGTCGTAGAGGATGCCTCAGCAGTGCTCGGTGATGCGGGTCCGCTGGCGGACCTCCTTCCCCGCCGCGTCGCGCCCGATGATGGTCACGTAGAGCGCTTCCTTCTCGAGATCGATGAAGTTCTCGTCGACGATGGCGAGGCTGTCCGGACCTCGGCCGGGGTGGCCGATGATGACGTTGACGTGACCGCGCCTCGCGATGCTGATGCTGACGTCGTCGTCGCCCCAGGTCGCGAAGCTGAGGACGCCCTGCGGGTTCGGGCGGATGATCGGGGCGTCCTCGGGCTTCTCCCTCCAGATGGTGACGTCGCTGCCGAAGTCGCCGTAGCCGCCCGAGACCTCGGTCTTGCCCTGCCACTTCATCCGGAACCAGATGCCCTTCCGACCGGGCTTGCGCACGGTGCTGATCAGGAGGTCCGTGTGCACGAGCTCGGTCCCCGGCACGGCGATGCGGGGGATGCGCAGGCTCACGGCGACGCCGGCCTTCGCGCCCTTCTCGTTCCAGGTCGTCGTGAACTTCTCGTTCTCGTCACAGAGGTCGCCATCGCCGTCGAGATCGAAGTAGAGGACATCGTGGTAGGCGAGGTCCTTCTTCGATCGGTCGAGCACCGCCCAGGTCCGCCCCTTCCCCTCCGGCGCGAGCTCGAAGAGGCAGTAGAGGGGTTGCCCGACGTAGACGGGCTCCTTCAGCGGCGCCCGCGGCGCCTGGTCCTGCGCGAGGAGCGGTCCGGCGAAGAGGGCGAGCAGACAGGCGAGGACTCTCATGGACTTCCTCCGGCGGGCGAGACGATCGACCTCGGCATCCGCGATGCCGAAGCCCCGAGCCTATCGTCTCCGGATGAAGCGCGTCAACGACGCTCCCGCCGCTCCGGAAAG
>JBFIHP010000377.1:0-4159 GCA_041601735.1 Planctomycetota bacterium
CCGGGCGGGCGCTCCTCTTGCGAGCCGTCGGCCGGCGACGTGATGAGGCCGATCGAGGGAAGCAACCAGGGCAACCTGGAGCCTCCAATGCCTCGTTGCCCTGCAGGATCTTGTCCGGCCCCTTTCGGGCAGCTTGCTTCTTGTTCGATCCTGGGCCGCTCGGATCGCGAACTCTTGCCCCGGCGCTGCGGTCTGGTCTAAGGTCTCGGGTGGGTCTCGAATCCCTCGCCGCCCCAGGTGTTCGCCATGAAACAGCCGCTCGCGATCCTCGTCACCCTCCTCCTCGTCTCGAGCGCCGCGGCGCAGGCCCTGCCCGATCGCCTGCTGGTCGGCTACTGGCACAACTGGGGCTTCTCACCGAACAACCTGACCCTCGCCCAGCTCCCCGCCGAGTACGACGTGATCAACGTCTCCTTCGCCGTGCCGACGACTCCGGGCGGAGCCCTCATGACCTTCAGCCCCGATCCGCAGCTCTATCCGAATCCGGCGGCCTTCGACCTCGACCTGCAGGCCCTCCAGGCCCAGGGCAAGAAGGTGCTGATCTCGATCGGCGGCGCCAACGGGCCGGTCTACCTCGACAGCACGGCCGACGTCGCGACCTTCGTCTCGTCGATGCTCGCGATCATCACGGCGCACGGCTTCGACGGTCTCGACATCGATCTCGAGGGCAGCTCGCTCCTCGTCGCCGCCGGCGACACCGACTTCGCCAATCCGACGAGCCCCCGCATCGTCAACTTCATCAGCGCGATGAACCAGCTGCTCGCCCTGCTGCCGCCCGACTTCATGCTCACCGCAGCTCCGGAGACGGCAACGCTCCAGGGCGCGGCCGCGGCCTACGCCGGGGTTTGGGGCGCCTACCTCCCGGTCATCCACGCCCTGCGCAACGAGCTCGACTGGGTCCAGACCCAGCACTACAACACCGGCACGATGTTCGGCCGCGACGGCGTGATCTACTCGCCGGCGACCGCCGACTTCCACGTCGCCATGGCCGACATGCTGATCAGCGGCTTCTACGTACCCGCCGCGGGCATGAACTTCCCGCCGCTCGGCGCCGACCAGGTCGTCATCGGTCTGCCCGCGAGCGCCTCCGCGGCGGGCTCCGGTCAGACGGCTCCGGCCGTCGTCCACGACGCCCTCGATTACCTCTACCTGGGGCAGGGCTTCGGCGGCGGCTACGTCCAGGGCACGCCCACGGGCCACGCCGACTTCCGCGGGCTCATGACCTGGTCGATCAACTGGGACGTCGCGGCGGGACAGGCCTTCTCGTCACCGCATCGAGCCTATCTCGACTCGGTCAACCTCGCCGTCGATCAGAGCCTCGTCTCATACTCCGTCGGCGGCCCCGTGACCTTCAGCCTGCGGGCGGGCATCGCCCACGCCGGTCGGCTCTACTACCTCGTGCCCACCGTCAGCGGGACCTGGCCCGGCACCTGGCTCCCGGGGAATCGCACCTTCCCGATCAACTTGGATGCGGTCTCGATGTGGCCTTTTCAGGCCGGCACGACCGCCTACTTCCCGGGCTTCCTGGGGCTCCTGGATGCCGCCGGCGACGCCACCGCGACGATGATCGTGCCGCCGACGCCCGGCGTTCCCGCCTTCTCCTCGCACTACGCCTTCATCCTCGACTACCCCTGGGATTTCTTCTCGCCGCCGGTGAGGGTCGACTTCGTGCCCTGAGGGCCGCCCTCGCCCGCCGCGGCCATGAACCGTGCCCTCGCCGCCGCGGCCTCGATTGAAAAGAGCGGCCGATCCTGTTCCAATCCGACGTCCACCCCCGACCCTCGAACGGAGCCGTCGATTGAGCAGGAAACCCGTGGTTCTCGTGACCGGCGCCAACGGCGAGGTCGGTCACGGACTCATCAACGCCCTGGCCGAGGAGGGGCGCTATGACGTCCTCGCCCTCGATCTCCGCGAGATCGACCCCGGCCTCAAGGTCCGCTGCGCGGCGACGATCTCGGGCGACATCCTCGACGGTCATCTCCTCGACCGGATCGCCAGCGAGTACGAGATCCACGCGGTCTTCCACCTCGCGGCCCTCCTGTCCACGCGCGCGGAATTCGTTCCCGAGACGGCCCACGCGGTGAACGTCGAGGGCACCTTGAAGCTGCTCAAGCTCGCGATGGACGAGGGCCGCTCGCACGGCCACCCCGTGAAGTTCCTCTTCCCGAGCTCGATCGCGGTCTACGGGATGAGCGATCTCGCGGCGAAGGCCGCTGCCGGCGCCATCTCCGAGAACGAGTGGACGACGCCGCGCACGATGTACGGCTGCAACAAGCTCTACTGCGAGCATCTCGGTCGCTACTACGCCGACTTCTATCGCCAGCTCGCGGTCAACGAGCCCCACGGTCAGGTCGATTTCCGGGCCATCCGCTTCCCCGGGCTGATCTCGGCCTTCACCGTGCCGAGTGGCGGGACGAGCGATTACGTCCCGGAGATGCTGCACGCCGCCGCGAAGGGCGAACCCTACGCCTGCTTCGTGCGGCCCGACACCCGCATCACATTCATGGCCATGCCCGACGCCATCGACGCCCTGCTGGCGCTGATGCGCGCGCCGGCCGAGAAGCTCTCGACCCGCGTCTACAACATCGGCGCCTTCAATCCGAGCGCGGGCGAGTTCGCCGAGCTGGTGAAGGGGCAGTTTCCCGATGCCGAGATCAGCTTCGCGCCGCACGCGCAGCGCCAGGTGATCGTGGACAGCTGGCCCGAGGACGTGATCGACGAGGCCGCCCGGCGGGACTGGGGCTACGCGCCGAAGTTCGACATCGAGCGCGCGATGACCGAGTACCTGATCCCGAACATCAAGAAGCGTTACGCCTGAAGGAGCGAGACATGTACGGCGCCACCCGAGACCGCCTCCGCGCGGAGCTGGACGAGATCGAAAAGGCCGGGCTCTGGAAGGCCGAGCGCGTGATCGAGAGCCAGCAGAGCGCGGCCATCCGCGTGAAGGGCGAGGAGGTTCTCAACTTCTGCGCCAACAACTACCTCGGCCTTTCGAACCACCCCCGCCTGATCGAGGCCGCGCGCGACGGCGTCGAGCGCTGGGGCTTCGGCCTCTCGAGCGTGCGCTTCATCTGCGGCACGCAGACGATCCACAAGGACCTCGAGGCCGCGATCAGCCGCTTCCTCGGCACCGAGGACACGATCCTCTACACCTCCTGCTTCGACGCCAACGGCGGCCTCTTCGAGACCCTGCTCGGGCCCGAGGACGCCATCATCTCGGACGCGCTCAACCACGCCTCGATCATCGACGGCGTCCGGCTCTGCAAGGCCCAGCGGCATCGCTACGCCAACGGCGACATGGCCGAGCTCGAGCGCTGCCTGAAGGAGACGCAGGGCGCGCGCACCCGGATGATCGCGACCGACGGTATCTTCTCGATGGACGGCTACGTCGCGAAGCTGGAGACGATCTGCGACCTCGCCGAGAAGTACGACGCCCTGGTGATGGTCGATGACAGCCACGCCACGGGCTTCTTCGGTCCGACCGGCCGCGGTTCGATCGAGCACTGCGGGGTGATGGACCGGGTCGATGTGGTGACCTCGACGCTCGGCAAGGCCCTCGGCGGCGCCAGCGGCGGCTTCACCAGCGGCAAGAAGGAGATCGTGGCGATGCTCCGGCAGCGTTCGCGGCCCTATCTCTTCTCGAACACCGTGGCGCCGGCCATCGTCTGCGCCTCGATCGCCTGCCTCGAGATGCTCTCGGCGACCACCGAGCTCCGCGATCGGCTCGAGGAGAACACCGCCTACTTCCGCGAGCGGATGACCGCCGAGGGCTTCGAGATCAAGCCCGGCGTGCATCCCATCGTGCCCATCATGCTGGGTGATGCCCGGCTCGCGCAGGACATGGCCGCGGACATGCTGAAGGAGGGGATCTACGTGATCGGCTTCTCCTTCCCGGTCGTGCCGCGCGGCGAGGCCCGCATCCGCACCCAGATCAGTGCGGGCCACTCGCGCGAGCATCTCGATCGCGCCATTGCCGCCTTCGTCAAGGTGGGCAAGAAGCACGGCGTGATCTGCGGAGTCGGGGCGCTCCCGCAAGAGGAGCGCCGGCCCGACAGGCCGGCCATCGAAGGTCGATGGCGTTCGAATGCCGCTTTGGCCGAGAGGCGCTTCTGAGGGGCGCTCCTGCAAGAGGAGCGCCGGCCCGACAGGCCGGCATTCG
>JBFIHP010000378.1:0-4158 GCA_041601735.1 Planctomycetota bacterium
GAGGAGCGCCGGCCCGACAGGCCGGCATTCGAAGCTCGACGAGAGAAGAAGCCGCTCTATCGGAGCGGCGCTCCTGCGGCGCGCCTAGAGCAACGCGCGGTAGCCCTCGCGGAAGCTCGGATAGCGGAAGACGTAGCCGGAGGCGACGAGGCGGTCGTTCTTGCAGCGCTTGTTGCCGCCGTGGCGCCGCGGCGGTTCGTCGCCTTCGCGCGGGGGCGGCAGGGGTCTTCCGGTCTCGACCGCGAGCCAGCGCGCGACGTCGTCGCGGCTCGCGGGGTCGTGATCGACGCCGAGGTAGAGCGCCTTCGGCTGGTCGAGATCGAGGAGATGCGCGAGCGCCGCCGCCACGTCGTCCCGGTGGATGCGATTGCCGTAGATGGGCTCGCCGTCGAGCCGGGCCTCGCCGCGGAGGAAGGTCTCGATCGTCATGCGGCGCCCCGGACCGTAGATGCCGCCGCAACGCAGGCTGATCGTCTCGCAGTCGAAGGCGCGGACCAGGGCCTCGCCCTCCAGCAGGCGTCGTCCCGAAAAGCTCGCGGGCTCGGTCGGACTCCTCTCGTCCACCCAGGAGCCGTCGTCCTGGTGGTAGACGCCGGTGCTGGACACGAAGACGAAGCGCTCGGGCGCCCCTCCCAGTTCGAGGCAGCGCTCCATCAGCCGGCGCGGACCCTCGACGTAGGCCAGACGATAGGCCTCGTCGTGCCAGCTCTCGGCCGCCGCGGCGTAGACCACGCGGCGCGGCGCCACCCGGAGTTCGGCAAGCCCCTTCGGCGCGCCGAGGTCGCCGCGGACGAAGGGGAGGGCGCCGGTCGCCTCGCGCGGCGGATTGCGCCTCAGGCCCGTCGCTTCGATGCCGCGGGCGAGGAGGTCCTCGCCGAGCTTCCGACCCACGTAACCGCATCCGGCGATCAGGACGTCCATGCTCCGATCCTCCGCGTCTCGCGGCTCCGCCTCGGGGGCCTCGGCGGGGCCGCGCTCTTTTGACCGGCCTCGGCCTTCAATAAGGTCGCGCAGCGAACGCGGGCGATCCCGCCCGCCGTTCCGGCGATGCTCCTTCGGGGCCTCGCCCCCCGCGTACACCCGGGACGATCCGGTCCCGCAGCCTCAGGGAGCCACACATGCAGCATAACGTAGTCCTGATTCCGGGCGACGGCATCGGGCCGGAAGTCGCCGAGGCCACCCGTCGCGTCCTCGCCGCCGCCGGCGCCGACATCAACTGGATCGAGCGCCACGCCGGTCTGGCCGCCATCGACCGGGGCGCCGACACGGTCCTTCCCTCGGTCACCATCGAGGCGATCAAGAAGCACGGCGTCGCGCTGAAGGGACCCTGCACGACTCCCATCGGCGGCGGCTTCTCCTCGGTCAACGTGGCGCTCCGGAAGACCCTCAATCTCTACGGCGCCGTCCGCCCGGTTCGCAGCATCCACGGCATCCAGACCCGCTACAAGGACGTGGACATCGTCGTCGTCCGCGAGAACACCGAGGGCCTCTACTCGGGCATCGAGAACAAGATCACCGAGGGCGTCGTCACCTCGCTCAAGGTCGCGACCCGCGAGGCCTGCGAGCGCATCGCCCGCTTCGCCTTCGAGTACGCCCGCACCCGCGGCCGCAAGAAGGTCACCGCCTTCCACAAGGCGAACATCATGAAGCTCTCGGACGGCCTCTTCCTGGAGTGCGCCAAGAAGATCCACGAGGCCGACTTCAACGACATCCTCTACGACGAGCACATCATCGACGCCGGCTCGATGCGGCTGGTGCAGAACCCGAGCCAGTACGACATCATCCTCTGCGAGAACCTCTACGGCGACGTCATCTCGGACCTCTGCTCGGGACTCGTCGGCGGCCTGGGCGTGACCCCCGGCGCGAATTTCGGCGACCACGCCGCGGTCTTCGAGGCGGTTCACGGCTCGGCGCCGGACATCGCCGGCCAGAACGTCGCGAATCCGCTGGCGCTCATCGCGAGCGCCGTGCTCATGCTCCGCCACATGGCCGAGAAGACCGGTGACGAGAGCCTCTTCGCGGCCCGCGAGCGCATCCGCGCGGCCTACAACGCGGCCCTCGAGGCCGGCGAGAAGACCCGCGATCTCGGCGGCTCGCTCGGCACCCGCGAGTTCACCGACGCCCTCATCGCGCGCATCGCCTGATCGCGCCAGGGGCTCATCGACACGAGGCCGGGGGCCGCGGGCCCCCGGCCCTTTTTCATCGAGGGACGCAGGCTTGAGCGCCTTGATCGGAGACGAGAACGCCTTCATGCCGCGCCGCGAGCTGCGTGCGATGCTGCGTCTCGCCCTGCCGGTCGTCGTGGCCCAGCTCGGGCTCACGGCCTTCGGCGTCGTCGATACGATGATGCTCGGCCACTACTCGCGCAACGCCCTTGCGGCGGCCGGTGCCGGCCACATCTACACGATGCTCTTCCTGCTCGTGGGCCTCGGCATGCTGATGGGCCTCGATCCCCTGCTCGCCCAGGCCGTCGGCGCGGGACGTCTCGATCGGATGGCCGCGCACTTCCGTCGCGGCCTCGTGCTCTCGATCGTGCTCGGCATCCTCGCGACGCTGGCGATGCTCGACCCCGAGCCCCTGCTGCGCCTCCTGCGCCAGGACGAGAGGGTCGTCCCGGCCGCATCGAGTTACATCCGCATCGTGTCGATCGGCAATCTCGGCTTCCTGCTGACCGGTCTCTTCCGCCAGGGTCTGCAGGCCCAGGGCATCGTGCGGCCGATGGTGACGGCGACCCTTCTCGCCAACCTCTTCAACGCGCTGGGCAACTGGGCGCTGATCTTCGGGCGCTTCGGGCTGCCCGAGATGGGACTCGAGGGTTCGGCCTGGGTGACGGCGGCCTCGCGCTGGCTGCTCTTCCTGGCGCTGCTCGCGCTCTCGCATCGTCACTGGCGTCCCTGGATGACGGTGACGCCGGGCGAGACGCGGCGCGGCTATGCCTCCCTGCTTTATCTGGGCCTGCCGCTGGCGGTCCAGGTCTCGCTCGAGGCCGGTATCTTCAATGCCGTGGGCTTCATCATGGGAGCGATCGGCGAGATCGAACTGTCGGCCAACCAGGTCACGCTCAACCTCGCCTCGCTCGTCTTCATGGTGCCGATGGGGATCGGGGCGGCGGCCTCGACCCGGGTGGGCAACGCGATCGGCGCCGGCCGGAGCGACGAGGCGCGAGCCGCGGCGCGGGTGGCCTTCGCGCTGGGCCTGGGCTTCATGCTCGTCTCCGGCGCGACCTTCGTGGCGGCGCCGGGCTTCCTCGCCTCGCTCTACACCAAAGACGCCGCGACGCTCGCGCTGGCGGCGAGCCTCCTGCCCATCGCGGGCTTCTTCGCGGTCTTCGACGGGACCCAGGTCGTGGCGCACGGCATCCTCCGCGGCGCGGCCGACACGCGCTTCCCCGCCCTGATGTCGCTGCTTGGCTACTGGGTGCTCGCCATGCCGGTGGGGCTCTGGCTCACCTTCCGCGGCGAGACCTGGGCTCCGGGCCTCTGGTGGGGACTCACGATCGGTCTCGGCTTCGTGGCCCTGCTTCTCGGGCTCCGCATCCGCAGCCGCTTCGCGGGCGAGCTAGCGGCCTTCGATCGTGACTGAGATGACCGGCGCGCTCTTGCCCTGCTTGTCGGAGGGGCAGACGCCGCAGGGACCGCTCGACTCCGCGGCCGGCGCGATGCCGTCGATCAGGCCGAGGGCCGCGGTCTCGCTGCTCTTCGTCGTCGTGGCGGTCTCGGAGGTCGCGGCGCCGCCCTCGGTCTCGGCCTTCTGCTCCTCGGCCAGCTTATGGCGGGCCTCGGCCTCGACCTGCTGGGCGCGGGCCCGGGCGCGCTGGTCCGCGGCGCTGGGCTGGGCCGGGGCCACGGCCGCGCGGGCGACGCGGCGCGCCTTCTCGATCGTGGCCTGGGTGTTGCCCGGCACCTCGCCGATCGACACCGGCACCTCGCCCTCGACGGCGTAGCGGCGGCCGTCGGGACCGGTCTCGTACTTGAAGCTCGCGGAGCCGCCCTCGCCGCCGAGGGCGCTGAGGTGCGCCTGCTCGTGCGCGCGGACCTCCTGGTCGCGCTGCTTGAGTTCGGCGACCTTCTGCTTCTCCTCCTGACTGAGCTCCTTCTCGTCCTTCGGACCGACCCTCGCCTCGCTCTTCGTCTCGGCGGCGAGGCGCTCACGCGCGGC
>JBFIHP010000379.1:0-4155 GCA_041601735.1 Planctomycetota bacterium
ACCGTAACCGGCCGCGGCCAGCGGCGTCGGGTTGGCGCTGAAGGCGACGAGCAGGCTCACCGGGCTACCCGGTGCGAAGCCCCTCATGGTGAGCGTGTTCGGCAGGCTGACGGCGAGGTGCTGGACCTCGATCGTCGGCACGACGCCCTGGGAGCTGGGAATACCCTGACCGAGCCCCTGTCCGGAAAGCGGACAGACCGTCAAGAGGACGAAGATCAGGGCGAGGGTCGTGAATCGGACCATCTGAAGCCTCCAGGGCGCGTCTCCGCGGCGATCGTGGCCGCATCCATGCCTCGGTCCGGCGCCGCCGCCGCGGGCGACGGGCCGAGACCGGACCCATTCAAGCAAAGTCGGGTCCGAGACGCCGGAGTTTTTCGTAGATGGCGGTCCGCGAGATGCCTAAAAGCTCCGCGGCCGCCTTCTTCTCTCCGCCGGTGTAGCGCAGCGCGTCCCGGATCGCCTGGGCCTCCATCTCCGCGAGCGACAGGGGTTTCCGACCGCGGTGCTGCCAGATCGCCTCGGGGAGATCCGGCAGGAGCACGCGGTCGCCGGCCGCGAGAAGCAGGGACCGCTCGACCACGTTGCGCAGCTCGCGCACGTTGCCCGGCCAGTCGTAGTCGCAGAGCGCCTCCATCGCCTCCTTCTCGAAGGTCAGGTCTCTACGGTCGCGTTCCTCGAGCAGGTGACGCACGAGGAGCGGGATGTCCTCCCTTCGCTCCCGCAGCGGCGGGACGACGAACTCGACCTGGGCGAGCCGGAAGTAGAGATCCTGGCGGAAGCCGTCCCGATCCCGGACGTCGGCGTTGGTCGCGGCGACGATGCGGACATCGACCGGAACGGTCTCCTCCGAGCCGACCGGACGCAGCTCGCGGGACTCGAGGACGCGCAGCAGCTTGGCCTGGAGCTCGGGCGCGAGCTCCCCCACCTCGTCGAGGAAGACCGTGCCGCCGCCGGCCGCGAGGAAGAGGCCGTCGCGATTCCCGGTGGCTCCGGTGAAGGCGCCCTTGCGATGACCGAAGAGCTCGCTCTCCGCGAGCAGCGGGTTGATGTTGGCGCAGTTGATGGCGACGAAGGGCCCTTCCCCGCGCAGGGAGGCCGCGTGAATCGCCTGGGCGACGAGTTCCTTGCCGCAGCCCGTCTCGCCGGTGATCAACACCGAGAGATCGGTCGGCGCGACCTTGCCGATCATCGCCACGACCTCCTTGATGGCGCGGCTCTCTCCGACGATCCGACCGAAGCGTACGCTCTCCCGGAGCCGATCCAGCTCCACCGAGCGGCTCTTCAACTCGAGCCGCACGCTCTCGGTCTCGCGCCGGGCCTGCCGGCCGATGGCCTCGCCGGTCAGGGCCCGATGATGGAGCGAACAGGCGGTCTTCGCGATCGTCGCGAAGGTCTCCACGGCGCGCAGGTGCGCCTGATCGAAGGCGCCGCTGGCGAGCGGCGTATCGAGGTAGAGCATGATCCTGCGCGCCCCGTCGGCCAGCAGCGGGAAGCAGGCGACGCTGCGCAGGCCCAGCGCGCGCACCGAACCGGCGAAGCCGAAGAGATCGTCGGCCCCGGCATCGGCCACGACGACGGCCTCATCGGTCGCGGCGACGCGACGCAGGACGAGCGTGCTGATTTCGGCGGCGCCGGCGCCGCGCTCGTCGCGGCGCGCCTCGGCCAGGACTTCGGCGCGCGAGCCGTCCCAGCCGACGACGTAGACGCGGAGCGCCCGCCCCAGTCCGATCACGCCCGCGGCGATCGCCTCGAGCGCCTCGGCGAGATCCGCCGCTTCGTTCACCGCGATCATCGCCTCGTGGACGCCGGCGAGGACGGCGCCGCCCTCCTCGACCAGACCGATCTCGAGGCGATCGCGTAGCGCCTCGAGGAGCGGAAGCGCGACACCGGCGCGGTGGAGTCCCTTGCGTGGTTCGGACATGTCGTTCTCCAGGAATTCGAGGAGCGCGAAGAGGCGCCTCAGCTGCCGCCGGGCGAGGTCGAGACGACCAAGATCGCGGTGCCGGACGATCGCATGAGCCAGACCGCAGCCGCGGGCGACGATGTCACGAGACCGCAGCCAGGCGGCGACCTTGGCAGGTCGCGGGGGATCGCCGGAGAATGGCGCACCGGCCGAGAATACCGACCGGAGCGTCTCGAGGCGGGCGCGGCTCGGCGGGTCGAGCAGTTCCTCGTCGATGCGGCGCAGTCGGCGGGCCGCCCTCCCGGGGGCACCGGAGAGGAGATCGGCGCGCGCCCGTTCGAGGCGCAGCCGATGCTCGAGCGGGAGGTTGGCCTCGTCGCCGATCGCCGCGAAGGTCCTTGCGGCCTCCGCGAGCAGACGAGCGCCCGAACGGGCCTCGCCGCCGTCCACGAGAGCGATCCCCCGGGCGGCATGGGCCGCCGCGGCACGCTGCTGGTCACCGATCAGGGAGAAGAGGCGCTCGGCCTCGGCGAGCGCGCGTCGCGCCGCGGGGAAGTCGCGAAGCGACTGGCGTGCGACGCCGAGGTTCAGACTGGCGGCCGCGTACTGGTCCACCGAACCGACCTCGGCCAGGGCGCGTCGCGCCTCCTCGAGAGTCGTCGCCGCGGCGGCCGGACGACCGCGATCGAGATCGACCATCGCCCGGTTGGCGAGAAGCGCGGCCTGACGCCGGCGATCGCCGAGTTCGCCGAAGATCCGCTCCGCGATCTCGAAGCGTTCGAGCGCCGCGTCGAGATCTCCCGCCTGACGACCGGCGGTCGCGGCCATGGTCGCGGCGCGCGCTCGCGACTCCGACTGCCTCGCCAGCGCCAGCGCTTCGTCGGCGAGAGCGAGCGCGGCGGTCGAATCACCCTCGAGGAGTCGCAGGAAGGCCGCCTCGGCCAGGAGGATCGCGCGGTCGTCGTCCTCCGCGACCGCCTCGAGACCGCGCTCGACGGCCTCCAATGCCTGGGCGCGGCGCCCGAGCGCGCCCTGCATCGTCGCCGCGAAGAGCGCGAGATCCCGGGGACTCAACGCGGCGCGCTCGGCGTCGCTCAGGTCTTCGAGAAGCTCGAGCGCCCGACGCCGATCACCGGCAGCCGCGAGAGCACGGACGAGCAGGAAGAGGAGCTTCGCGACCTCGGCACCACGACGACCGTCGAGCGCCCGATCCAGGTGACGAGCGGCCGCGTCGGGACTCGGCGAGTCGAGCCAGGGCTCGATCCGAATCGCCACGTCGGCGACCGGCGCCTGGCGGGGCGCCGAGACCGGCCACATCGGCCCCTCGAGTGCCGGGCCGAGGTAGACGAGGGGCCGGGCGATGCCGCCGGGGTCGCGCAGGAGGCCGCCGCGGCGGAGCCGGGCGACGGCGTGTTCCAGGCGATCGATCGGCAGCTCGCACAGCTCCGACAGCGCGTCACGATCGAGACGACCGAGATTCGCGGAGAGGGCGCGCGCGACCGACATGACATCCGGATCGGCGGGCAGGCCGTCGACCTCGATCTCGAGCGTGCGCAGCGCGGACTCGTCGATGCGCAGAGATCCGCCGTCGAGTGCGACGACGTCTCGCTCGATCGCCCCGCGGACGAGCGAGTCGATCAGCGCGGGCTGTCCGCCGCTGAGCCTAGTCGTTAGGTGGCAATTCACCACGACAGCAACTAATCACACGTGGAGCGCAGTAGGCCAACTATGTCCCATGGCAGTGACAAGCCGACCAACCGTGTCGATGCGCCTGATCCGCACCAAGAATTTGAGCGCCGCACCTGGGCGGAGACATACTCCACGTATGACTCAAACTTCGGCCGAATCACAGCGCAGGCGTCGACCGCTCTCTTAGCTGCCGTCAAAGCCAACGGCGGGGTTTCTCTACTTGAAGTCGCCTGCGGCACTGGAAATATTGCGCAGCGTGCCAGTGAGCTCGGTGCCAAAGTCGTCGGTTTAGATTTTACTGATGGAATGATCGAAGAGGCTAGAAGACTCCATCCAACCTTGGAGTTTCGCGTTGGTGACGCCCAGGCGCTGCCGTTCAACGGCGACACGTTCGATTGCGTCATCTGTAACTTTGGACTTCACCACTTTTCGGACGCCCTGCGTGCATTGAACGAATCCTTGCGGGTGCTGAAATCCGGAGGACGATATGCCTTCACTGTATGGAGTCCGCCGAGCAGCGTAACCTCGAATTTCCGCCAAATCATTCGAGAAGCAGTTCAGAA
>JBFIHP010000380.1:0-4155 GCA_041601735.1 Planctomycetota bacterium
CACGCGCTCCAAGGCATCTCATGACTCGAGTGCATGGGCAGGACCGAGGTCGGATCAGTAGAGGGAGTGGGAGAGGACGACCCAGTCGGGTCCGACCACCTCGGGACGCGCGGGCAGGGACCGGCCGTTGTGAACCCAGGCCAGCCGCACCTCGAGATCGCGCTCGATCGGCGCTCCGAACCGGCTGTCCAGGTAGCGCCAGGTGTAGACCGTGGCGTTCCAATCGTTCTCGTCCGAGTCGATGCCCTGGAGTTCGACGTCCTCTCGCATGGGCTCGCCCAGGAGCTCGAAGAGCTCCGCCTCCGTCATGTAGGCGCGGATGCGGGCGATCCGCTCCCGGGGCAACTCCGGCCACTCCCGCGCCGACGGCTCCGCGGGGAAGCGCGCCTCGGGATCGTCGATTCGCCAGTCCTGGCGCGGTCTGAGCCAGCCTGAGCCGTAGGCCGTGGTGGCGGAATTGGTGTCGCCCCGGTCGAGGTCGTCGAGGGAAACGGGTTCGACCTGGACGCAGGCGCCGGCGAGTCCGAGCAGCGCGACGGGGATGATCCACTTCATGACGGCAGGATAGCCGGAGAGGCGCCCCGAGGCCAAGACGGCCCCCGAGAGGAGAAGAACCCCGAGGCGGTGAAGGCACCACCTCGGGGTGATCGGAACGAGGAACCCACGGCACCTTCGAGTCCGCGCCCGGCGCCCGGATGGGCGACCGCCCGGAGCGCTCGGCGCTGCGGGCCCGTGGCCGGCACCGCGGCTCGCATGCGAGCAAGCCGTCGAGATCCCGGGACGGGCCTGGACGGGACGACCGCGACGATCATCGCGGGCATTCGGCCGGGGGGCGCTCTCCGCGCGTCCCAGCGTTCCATGATCGCTGAAAACCCTACCCCCGCCGGCCCTTTCCGCAAGAGGTCGAAAGCTGGCTTTGCGGGCTCAAAGAACTGCACATAAATGACTTACGACAAGTCGGAAGGCGACTGTCCACAACTTTCCCCAAGACGGACAGGGCCTCTTCAGGATTGTGGATGCCTCCGCTGCGAGCGCCTGGAAGCGCCCGGATCCGAGCTTCCGAGGGTGATCGACGCTCGGCCCGTCTGTGGAAATGGGGTGAACGATCGACGGGCTGGAGATGAAGGAGGCATGAAATCCCCCGAGCCCGCCCGGCCACAACTGCAAGTCGAGCGGGGACCGCGGACGCGGCCAAATCGGGCCCGTCGGTCAAGAAAGCGGCCGCGATTGCCCGATGAACCAACAAAGGTCGGTCCGTCATCGACCTCATCGCGCGGAGTCCCTTCATTCATGTTCGAGCTCTTCCAGCGCAACGCGAATGCCGCCGTCACGCTCGACGTCGATGCGAACCTGCTTCGAGAACGCCTCGCCGAGGCGCTCCGCGACGCGGGCTTCGATCCGCAGGGGAAGCGCTTCGCCACGCTCTTCAAGCTGATCAGCGACGACATCGACTGGTACCTGGAGCAGGCCGGCGAGGAACCGGACTGATGGCCAGGAAGGACAAGGACCCGGGGAGGGAGCTGGTCCTCTTCATGCTGCGCTCGCGCGACGTGGAGGGGCTTCATCGACTGCTCCTCGACCCCACCGTTCGCGGCATGCAGGCGGCGCTCGCCATCGAGGGCCTGCTCGAGATCGACAGTCCCGAATCCTGGGACGCGATCGGGGACGCATTCCGCCAGTGCAGCGGCAGCGTGCTCGAGAAGGCGATCGGCGCGCTCGGCGAGATGGGCGGTCGCGACGCCATCCGGGGACTCGGCGAGTGCCTGTCGAATCCGGACGTCTTCGTCCGCAGTCATGCGGTCCAGGCGCTCTCGCGGCAGCACGTCGGGACGACCATGCCCCACCTCCTGCGGGCCACGCGTGATCCCGCGTCCTCGATCGCACGTCTGGCCTCTCGCGTCGTGCTGCGTCGGGTCGAGTACGACTCGACCATCCTCGCCGAGGTCTCCGAGGCCACCGTCGAGGGCGTGCTCGATCTCATGGACGACCGCTGGGCGATGGAACTCCTGTCGCCGAGTTTCCCCGAGAACATCCGCATGCTCGCGGCACGCCGCCTCGGCGAGATCGGTGGCGACGAGGCCAGTCAGGCGCTCGTGAGCGTCGCCATCGGAACCGAGGGAGAGCTCTCCGAGACCTGCTGGGGAGCGCTGGAGTCCTGCTCGAGCGTCTCCGATTTCGTCCTCTTGCCGCTCCTGGTCAATCCGGAACCGCGGATCAAGGCGCGGGCGATCGAGCTCTATGCCCGCTACAGCGACCTCAGCGCCGCCGACCTCTTCACCGGCATGACCCGGGACGAGGCGCCGGAGGTCCGCATGGCCGCCGCGCGGTCGCTTGCCCGGGTCGCGAACGAAGGCGCCATTCCGACGCTCGAGGGCCTGCTCGACGACCTCGACGAGAACGTCCGCTGTCTCGCGATCGACCTGCTCTGCTCGATCGACGATTCGAGCCCGGAGCTGCTCCAGGCGGTTCATACCCAGGACGGCGAGGTGCGACGACGAGCCCTGATCGCTCTCGCCAATCGCGGCGTGCACCACGAGTCGCTCGTCCAGCCCTACGTCGAGTTCCTCTACAAGGGCGCGGCCTGCACCGACCTCAGTCAGCGCGACTACCTCGACAGCCTCGCGGTGGTGGCGCGAACCCTCGGCAAGGCCCAGAACTTCGAGGCGATGCTCGCGCTCACCGCACTCGCGCGCTCGGTCATCCGACGGATGCGCCGGGCCGCGATCGAGGGCTTGATGGCCTATCCCGCCGAGGATCGGGCCGACGCGCTCTTCAGTCTCCTGGACACCTACGACCCCGACGTGGTCAAGACGATCGCCTTCGGTCTCCACGAGAGCCGCGACCCGCGCGCCGTGATCCCGCTGGTCCGGGCATCGCTCGAGTGCCGCGGAAAACCGATGGTCCGGGCCAAGGAAGCCCTGACCCACTACGATCAGGTCGATGACGTCGACTTCCTCATCGAGAACCTCTCCGCCCGCTGGCCCAGCGTCCGGCGCTTCTCGGCGGAACGCCTGAAGCTGGTTCGCGACCCGAAGTCGATCCCGGCCCTCCTCGAGGCGAGCAAGGACGAGGACGTCGAGGTCCAGCTCGCGGTCTTCGAGGCCATGGGCCCCTTCGCCTCCGAGGACGAGGGCGTCCGCCAACGCATGCTCGAGGCCATCGGCTACGGCGACATCAGCGTCCGCCAGGCGGTCTGCGAATCGCTCGGCGAGGCCCGGGTCACGGCGGCCGTCCCCGATCTCATCAAGGCCCTCCACAACTTCTTCCTGCGACCTCGAGCCTCCCAGGCCTTGCGCCAAATCGGTGACCGCAAAGGCTTTCTGGCGATCAAGCGCCTCGAGATCCGCGAGCGCCTGTTCAAGAAGAAGCCCGAGGCGAAGAAGATCAAGGTCGGTCGCTGATCCCGAGCCCGGAGTCGTCGACGGACCTACATTTCCCCCTGCCCGCCGGCCGATAGAGATACGGGAACGGACCCGAGGTCCGCGAGCACGACCGCCGGAGAGGATTCCATGCCCGACATCGGACAGGCACTGATCGATGCCAAGATCATCTCGCAGGACCAGTTGCAGGAGGCCCGAGCCTCCGGCGGCTCCCTGGCTCAGTCCCTCGTCGACAAGCGCATGGTCGAGGAACGCGAATACTGCGCGACGATCGCCCGTAGCTTCGGGCTCGAAGAGGCCCAGGTCGAGACCAACCGGCCCGACGACGAGGCCCTGGCGCTCATGCCGGAGAGCCTCTGGAAGAGCACCGGCTGCCTGCCGATCAAGAAGGACGGCGCGATGCTGCACATCGCGACCGCCGATCCGGGCAACGACCGGACCATCGACCGCCTGGCCCGTTCCAGCGGACTGTCGATCAAGGTCTTCGTGGCCGGCCCGAAGGCCCTCGAGAAGGCCGCGGCGCGGATCTACGGCGGCAAGGTCGCCGCGGTCAAGGTCAAGGATCCCACCGAGTGCCTACCCGCGCTCAAGGAACTCGACGGCAAGCTCAAGAACGCGGTCCAGGAGGTCGGCGTCGACGAGGAGGCAGCCGCCGAGGACCTGCACGGCGCGATCCGCCTCGAGATCAGCGATCTCGACCCGCCCGTCATCAAGGTCGTCAACGGCATCCTGATGAAGGCCCTCAAGATGGGCTGCTCGGACATCCACATCGAGA
>JBFIHP010000381.1:0-4141 GCA_041601735.1 Planctomycetota bacterium
CCGGAGAGCTTCGACGCCGACGAGGTCGTCGCCGGCATGCGACTCATGCTTCGCCGCCTGCTGCCGGAGAACATCCGGCTCGAGTTCGAGTTCGGGGACGGGGGCTCGCCGCTGCACGCCGACCCGACGCAGGTGGAGCAGATCGTCCTCAACCTCGTCCTGAACGCACGCGACGCGATGCCGCGGGGCGGACGACTCCGGGTCGCGAGCGGACCGACGAAGACCGCGACGGACGAGGTCTGGCGGTTGGTGGTCGAGGACGAAGGGGTCGGCATCGAGAGCGACAAGCACCAGCTCGTCTTCGAGCCCTTCTTCACCACGAAGGACGAAGGCAAGGGCTCCGGCCTCGGTCTCACCACGGTCCTCGGCATCGCGAAGTCGCTGGGCGGCAGGGTGGACCTGGACTCGAGCAGCGGCCGGGGCTGCACCTTCGTCGTCGAGGTTCCCCTGCAGCGCTCCTCGCCCGCCTGAGCTGCCGGGGCTCCGCGAGCGTCGAATGCCGGCCCGACCGGCCGGCGCTCCTTCGGCGCGGCGCCCGGCCGACCGCTCGATGCGGCCCTGCGCACTGCTCCGGCGCCGTCGCGAGCCCCTGAGATCCGGGTGCCTGCAGGAGCAGGCGCCGCGCGCCGCGGGATCTGGACGAGGACGCGACCGGAAACAGGAAGAAGGAGTGCGGCTTGCCCCCGCACTCCTTCTTGGTTGAGACTTCCCCGAGGTCACGACCTGGGCCACGAACGCTTCAGGAAAGGTCCCGCGTCAAACAGGGAGACATACCCTTCCGTGTGTCTCCCCTCCCCCTTCTCAGTTGAGGTTCGGAAGCTCCAGCTGCCAGCCGATCTGGAGCGGCGTCTTGGCGCTGGAGAGGATGCGCTTGTTGGCATCGACGATGGCGGTGACGTGCTTCACGCTCCCCATCTCGCGCTGGGCGATGCCGGAGAGCGTGTCCCCCTTCTTGACGGTGTAGAGCCGTCCGCCCGAGGTGCTCACGAGTTTCTCGCCGCCGGTGTTCTGCTGAAGGTGGCGCGGCGTGATGAAGGACCAGCGCGAACCGCGCGCCGGGCGTTCGCCGACCGCAGCCGGGGTCTCGCCGGTTTCGCCCGCTTCCACGCGAGGAGCCGGAAGGCTGATCTTCTGGCCGATCCTGAGGCGCTTGGGGTCGAGGCCGGGATTGGCCGCGAGCACGGCCGGAACCATGCCGGCGCTGCCGTACTCCTCGACGCAGATCCGGCCGAGGATGTCGCCGGACTTGACCTCGTAGTCCTTCGGCCAGGCTCCGGTCGGCGGAATCGTCTCCGGCTCGGCCTTCGGTTCGGGGCCCGGCTTCGTCTCGCCTTTGGCGATTTCGGAGCCCTTCGAGTCCTTGACGTCCTCGGCGGCCTTCCTGGCCTCGGCCTCGCGGAGCTCACGCTCGCGCTTCAGGCGCTGGATGCGCAGGAGCTCGTCGATGCTGACCTCGCCCTCGGCGGCGGGATCGGCCCTCCGGCCCTCCCCGTCCCCCGGCTTGATCAGCGCCGACTCGCGGCTGGCGTCCGGGCCGGTCTTCCGGCCGTCGTTCTTGTTGAGGAGACCCACGACGATGATGATGCACAGCAGGACGCCCACGACTGCGGCGCCGACTTTTTCCAGCCTACCCATGGGGGCATTCCCTCCGATCAAGGCGATCCAACCACCACCCGGATGATGCCCGCGACAGGGGACATCGTCAAAGCAAAACTTCACCAGATCATGTTGCCCGAAGGGGGTGACGCAGCAAGATCTTGGTGCCTGTAGCGAGGGCTGCCTCGCGCGGCCGCTCCTTCGCCGCGCCCGCCGCGATCCCGGCTCGCGCCTTGGGAGATCTCCTCTTCCGGGCTAGAATCGGCCGCGCCCGCCGAAGGAGAGCCATACGCATGAATTCCAGTCCTCGCATCCTGTCGCTCGTCCTCCTCATCAGCCTGCTCGCGGCCTGTCAGTCGGGCTCCGGCGGTTCGAACGGTTCGGATTCGGCTCGTTCGGCACGCGGCGGAGCCGCCCCGGCCGAGGACCGCATCGCCGAGAACCCGCCGGCCGTCCACAACCGGGTCCGGAACTGCCGCATCATCTCCTACGACCCGCGCACCCAGGCGACCATCATCCTGATCAACGCGGCGCATGCCTGGCGGGAGACCGAGCAGGGCCAGCTCAACATCACCAACGGCAACCGTAATCAGACCTACAAGGTCCTGACCGATCTGCAGATCGACTCCCTGCTGGAGACCCTCGAACAGCGCGGCTCGAAGGCCCTGCGCGAGAACTTCGACGAGCGCCACGCCGCGCTGCTCGGCCGGCGCGCCCAGGAAGGCGATGCCTTCAAGGGCATCATCATCCTCGAGAACGACGGCCGCCGCGACAGCTTCATAGCCCGGCGACCCTCGGGCGCGAACGACGCCATGGGCGTCGAGCGCTATCGGATCTACAGCGACCTGCGCCAGGCGATCTTCGTCTGGGAGCGCGCCGGACTCACGGAGCAGGTCGGCAGCGCGGGCCTGGGCCAGTCCTCGCCCGACTCCCTGGGCGTCCCTCGCGACAACCGACGCTGAGGGGGTGCGGGACAAGGTGGCCATCGGAATCATCCCCGCCCGCCTGGGCTCGACGCGCCTCCCGGCCAAGGCCCTCGCGCTGGTCGAGGGCCGGACGCTCATCCGGCACGTGGTCGAGAATGCCAGGAGGGCTCGGAGCCTCGATCGCATCCTGGTGGCCACCGACGACGAGCGTATCGCCGCCGAGGCCCGGCTCGAAGGCGCCGAGGCGGTCCTGACCCGCGCGGATCACCCCTCGGGCACCGATCGGGTCGCCGAAGCCGCGGGGGCGGTCGGGGACGAGATCATCGTCAACGTCCAGGGCGACGAGCCGGAGATCGATCCGGCCGTCATTGACGCCGTCGTTCGCCTGCTCGAAGATGATCCGGAGCTCGATCTGGCCACGGCCGCGGCGCCTCTGGATCGGCTCGAGGACTTCCTGTCACCCCATCGGGTGAAGGTCGTCCGCGACGATCGCGGGCGGGCCCTGTACTTCAGCCGCTCGCCGATTCCGCATCCCCGCGCCGCCGATGCCCGCGAGGCCTCGAGCCTCCCCGAGGCACCGGCCCGTGCGCTGGGGCACATCGGGATCTACGGCTATCGCCGAGCCGCGCTGGCGCGATTGGTGGCCCTGCCACCCTCGCCGCTCGAACTCTGCGAGAAGCTCGAACAGCTGCGCGCCCTGCAGGCGGGCATGAGCATGGGGGTGGCCCTGGTCGCCCCCGCGCGAGCGGGGATCGATACCCCCGCCGACCTGAACGAATTCGAATCGAGGCTGCGCGCGCGCCGGTCCGGGGGGGCCTGAGCGCGGAAGCCAGGGAGTGGTTGGATGGCCAAGTACATCTTCGTGACCGGCGGCGTCGTGTCGTCGCTCGGCAAGGGCCTGACCTCGGCGGCGATCGGCTGTCTCCTCGAGGCCCGCGGCATCAAGGTCGGCATCCAGAAGCTCGACCCCTACATCAACGTCGATCCCGGCACGATGAGCCCCTTCGAGCACGGCGAGGTCTACGTGACCGACGACGGCGCCGAGACCGATCTCGACCTCGGTCACTACGAGCGCTTCACCCGCACGCCGTTGAACCGGCTCTCCAACTTCACCACCGGACGCATCTACGACACGGTCATCCGCAAGGAGCGCGAGGGCGGCTTCCTCGGCAAGACCGTCCAGGTCGTCCCGCACATCACCAACGAGATCAAGAACTGCATCCTCGAGATGGCCAAGCAGGATCTCGACGTGGTCATCACCGAGATCGGCGGCACGGTCGGCGACATCGAGAGCCTGCCCTTCCTCGAGGCCATCCGGCAGTTCGCGCTCGAGCAGGGCCGCGACCGGGTCATGTTCGTGCACCTCACGCTCCTGCCCTTCCTCCGCGCGACCGGCGAGGTCAAGACCAAGCCGACCCAGCACTCGGTGGGCAAGTTGCGCGAGATCGGCATCCAGGCCGACGTGCTCATCTACCGCACGGAGGTCGCGGTGGACGAGTCGGTCCGCCAGAAGATGTCGCTCTTCTGCAACATCCCGCTCGACTCGGTCTTCGAGGAGAAGGACGTCGATCACTCGATCTACGAGCTTCCCCTCGTGCTCGCGGATCAGGGCGTCGACG
>JBFIHP010000382.1:0-4141 GCA_041601735.1 Planctomycetota bacterium
CCCCCGAGGCGCTCGCCCAGCGTGTTCAGCTCCGCGCCGAAGTCGGCCTTCGCCTCGGGTTCGGGGGCGGGGCGGTCCGAGCACCCGGCGCCGAAGAGCAGTCCGAACATGGCGCCGAGGATCGCGAATGAGCGCAGCACGAGATCAGGACCGCATGTTCTTGACGGCGTGCTGGAAGATCGCGAGGCCGTCGCCGGCGCGCCGCCGGGGACCGCGGGTCCAGGTCGGGTGCTGCCAGGGGAAGAGGAAGCGCTCGGGGTGGGGCATCAGACCGAAGACCTGCCCGCTGGCGTCGCAGATGCCGGCGATGCCGCGCATGCTGCCGTTCGGGTTCGCGGGGTAGGCGGCCTCGCCGCCGTCGGCCGTGACGTAGCGCAGCACGACGCGATCGTCGCCCTCGAGACGCTCGAGCGCCTCCTCCGAGTCCACGACGAAGCGGCCCTCGCCGTGGGCGACGGGCAGCTCGATGCGGCTCTCCTCCCCGAGGAAGAGCGACCTCTTGCCGTTCACGGCCATGTGGACCCAGCGGTCCTCGTAGCGGTGGCTCTCGTTCTCGACCAGGGTCGCCTTGATCGGCTCGCCCTTCTTCTCGGGCCCCGGCAGGAGGCCGGACTTGGTGAGCACCTGGAAACCGTTGCAGATGCCGAGGATCAGGCCGCCGCGACCGAGGAGCTTGCGCATCGCGTCGCCGAGGACGCGATCGAGCTCGAGGCCGAGGACCCGTCCCGAGGCGATGTCGTCGCCGTAGGAGAAGCCGCCGGGGATCGCCATCGCGCCGAAGTCGTCGATGATCTTCGGGTTCTGGACGAGGCGGTTGATGTGGATCTGCGAGGTTACGGCGCCGGCCAGTTCGAAGGCGTGGGCCGTCTCCTCGTTGCAGTTGACGCCGGCGGCGCGCAGGACGAGCACTCGTGCTTCAGCCACGAACTTCACCCTCCAGGATGGCGGTCAGACTCTGGCGATGGATCCGACCGAGGTCGGCGAGCGGCTCCTCGAGCATCACCGCGCCGTTACGGCCGCGAATCCTGAATTTCTCCTCGGCGAGGCTGTGACCGATGGGGGCGCAGGGGAGGTCCTCGAAGAGGGCCTCGAAGCGCGCGGCCGACCGGCTGTCCACCTCGACCAGATAGCGACAAAGCGACTCCGAGAAGAGCAGCTCGTCGTCGCGCATCCGGGGGCCGGAGATCGGCACCCGCCCGAGATCGATCTCGAGGCCGAGCCCGCCCGAGAAGGCCATCTCGGCGCCGGCCACGCCGATTCCGCCCTCGCTGCAGTCGTGGCAGGAGAGGACGAAGCCGTCGCGGATCGCCTCGTGCATCCGTCGGTGGATCGAGAGAGCGTTGTCGGGGAGCTGCGGTACGTCATTGCCGCGGTGGCCGTTCAGCCGGAGGTAGGCGGAGCCGCCCAGCTCGCGGCGCGTGAGCCCGACGACGTAGACGCTGGTGCCGCCGCGTTTCAGGTCCATGCTGACCGATTGCCTGACGTCGTCGACAATGGCGAGGGCCGAGACGAGCAGGGTGTGGGGGATGACGATCGTCCCGCGCGAGGTGGCGTACTCGTTGTTCAGGCTGTCCTTGCCCGAGATGAAGGGCAAACGCAGCGCCATCGCGGCGTCGTAGCAGCCCTCGGAGGCGCGGACGAGCGCGCCGAGGCGGTCGGGCTTCTGGGTGTTGCCCCAGGAGAAGTTGTCGAGGATGGCGCAGCGATCCGGGTCGC
This sequence comes from Planctomycetota bacterium, assembly GCA_041601735.1. Lineage (GTDB taxonomy): Bacteria > Planctomycetota > DRQF01 > JACKGY01. The sequence goes on from JBFIHP010000382.1 coordinate 1,717, forward strand.
CGCCGACCGCCACGACGTTGCGCAGGGCCTCGTCGATCGCGGCCCGGGCCATGTGGTAGGGATCGATGTCCGCGTAGTGAGGGCAGAGGCCGAGTCCGACCGCATAGCCCTTGGTCGAGCCGAGGACCGGCGCGTTCACCGCGCCGTCGGAGGGACCCGCGGCGGTCACGCCCACCAGGGGCTTGATGACGCTGGTGCTCTGTACCTCGTGGTCGTACTGGCGGATGATCCACTCCTTGCTCGCGATGTTCGGGTCGGCGAGCAGCGCGCGCAGGGCCTCGCCCGCCATGGGCGGAACGAATTCGCGCAGATCGTCGCGCGGCGGCGGCGACCAGGTGGCCTTCATCGTGGTCTTCGGCAGACCGTCGTGGAGGAACTCCATGTCCAGGTCGGCGACCTGCTCGCCCTGCCAGAAGATCTCGAGCTTGCCGGTGCCGCTGAACTCGCCCAGGACGCAGGTCTCGACGTCCTCGGATGCGGCGAGTTCGAGCAACTCGTCCAGCTTCTCGGGCGGCACCGCGACGACCATGCGCTCCTGGGCCTCGCTGATCCAGATCTCGGTGTAGCTGAGCCCGGGGTACTTCGTGGGCGCGGACGAGAGCTCGACCCTGGCTCCGACCTCCTCGCCCATCTCGCCGACGGCCGACGAGAAGCCGCCGGCGCCGCAGTCGGTCACCGAGCGGTAGAGGCCGCGGTCACGGGCGGCGAGCAGGACGTCCATGCAGCGCTTCTCGGTGATCGCGTTGCCGATCTGCACCGCGCCGCCGTCCACCGACTCCGAGTCCTCGTGCAGCTCCATGCTGGAGAATGTCGCGCCGTGGATGCCGTCGCGGCCGGTCCGGCCGCCGAGGGCGACGATCTTGTCGCCGGCATGGACCACCTTCTCGCAGCGGTCGCGCGGGATGATCCCGATGCTGCCGGCGTAGACCAGGGGGTTGCCGGTGTAACGCCGGTCGAAGAAGACCGCTCCCGAGACCGTCGGGATTCCCATCCGGTTGCCGTAGTCACGCACGCCGCTGACCACCCCCTTCAGGACGCGCAGGGGATGGATCACGCCCTGCGGCAGGTCCTCCGTCTCGGCCTCGAGGTCGCCGACGCAGAAGACGTCCACGTTGGCGATCGGCTTGGCGCCGAGGCCCGTTCCGAGGATGTCGCGGATCACGCCGCCGAGGCCCGTGCCCGCGCCGCCGTAGGGTTCGATGGCGGAGGGGTGATTGTGGGTCTCGACCTTGAAGCAGAGGTTGTTCTCGTCGTCGAAGCGGATGATGCCCGCGTTGTCCTTGAAGACCGAGACGCAGAAGTCGCGGTCGAGGTCGCGGGTCGCCTTGAAGATCGTCTGCTTGATGAGGTTGTCGTAGATCTTGCCATCGCAGTCGATGCGGGCGCTGAAGGTCTTGTGCTTGCAGTGCTCGGACCAGGTCTGCGCCAGGGTCTCGAGCTCGATGTCGGTGGGATCGCGCTCGAGCTCGTGGAAGTGGGCGCGGATGACCTGCATCTCCTCGAGGTTGAGCGCGAGGCCCATCTCGCGGCTGAGTCCGAGCAGGGCCTCGTCGTCCGCCGGCAGCTCGATCTCGCGCCGCTCGCTCTTCGAGCCGGCGGGAGTCTTGTGCGCGGGCAGCGCCGAGCGCCCGACGAGGATCTCGTCGACCACCGCGGTGGCGAGCAGGCGCGCGCCGATGCGCTCGAGTTCGGCGCGATCGACCTCGCCCTCGAAGCTGAAGTGGAAGCCGGTGCGGATCTCGTCGAGCTCGAGTCCGAGGCGGGCCGCGCCGCGGCGCAGGCTCTCCTCGACGGGATCGGTGACGCCGGCCTTGCGGCAGACCGTGACCACCTTGTCGGCCTCCTGATCGGCCTCCTCGAGGCTCTTCAGCTCGAGGTCCTGGATGACGGGGTCGAGCAGCAGGCTGCCGCCCAGGCTGATCGCCGCGTCGCGATCGAATTCGCCGCCGAGGAGGTAGAGGCGGGCGAGCTTGACCGGTCCGGCCTTCTCGAGGCCGAGCCAGGGCAGCTCGCGTTCGATCTCGTGGGCGAAGGGGTCACGGTGGCCGTCACGGGCCCGGATCTCGAAGTGCCAGAGCATCGGAGAATGAACCCTCGCGCGAGCATCAATGATGAGTGTAAGTGTCGCCGGAGTTGCACTTTATGTCCGGCTACAGGAGACCGCGGATGGTAGCATCGAGCCCTCGGCTCCGCAACGGTCCGGTTGTATTTGACCGGGGCCGTCGTAGAATCCGGACCTTGGTTCCCGGCCAGGCCGGCCGGGCGGCGGAGGACCGTCCCCTGCCGGGGGCGGGACAGTCTGGGGGACGGATCATGGTCGAACCGAACAAGGCGCAGATGCTGGACTTCGAGAAGCCCATCTTCGAGATGGAGGCCAAGATCCGCGAGCTCGAGGAGCTCTCCCGCTCGACCGGGATGGACCTGA
>JBFIHP010000383.1:0-4136 GCA_041601735.1 Planctomycetota bacterium
GGGCAGCTTCGCGATCCTCCTGCTCTTCCTGGTCTTCTTCTGGCACGGACTGAAGATCAGCCTCCGCGCGCGCGACCGCGCCGGCTTCATCGTCGGCTTCGGTCTCAGCTTCGTGATCGTATTCCAGGCCGGAATCAACATGGCCGTGGTGACGGGGATCGTTCCCCCGAAGGGTATCGGCCTGCCCTTCGTGTCCTACGGCGGTTCGTCCCTCATGATGCTCGGCGCGGCGGTCGGAACGCTGGCCAGCGTCGCGCGCCTCGGCCTCGACGGCGACGGGCGGGATCTCCCCGCCCTCGCCGAAGAGGACTCGGCGCTCCGGGACGAGGAACTGGAACTGATGGAACACTGAAGGAGAAACCGAACAAGACCCGGCGTCGAGGCCATAACTCCCGCCTTGTCGTCTAGTCGCACACGTGAATGAACCGAGATCGGAAACCGAGCGTCCTCCGGGACGCCCACATGAGCACCGATCTCCCCCTCTTCCCGGCGCCGGGTCTTTCTCTTCTTCTTCTTCTGATTGGAGTCAAACGATGGGTATCGAGAAGAAGGCCTCTCTCGTCTGCGTGGTCGTCCTCGCCCTCCTCTTCGGCATCGGTCTCGCCAATCGCGACCACCGATCCACGACCGAGACCGCCAAGGCGGCGCTCGGCGACGAACTCGGCGCCGCCGCCGGCGCCTTCATCCTCCCGGGCGGCAAGACGCCGCCGAAGGAACCCGGCCCGAAGGATCGAGATCCTGTCCGGCCCGAGATCGACCACGATCCGCAGCCGGAATTTCCGGGCTTCCGCGAGGTGAAGGTGAGGGCCCGCGACAGCTTCTGGAAGATCGCCGCCCGCGAACTCGGCGACGGCTCGCTCCACGGGCTGATCGCCGAGGCCAATCCGGGCGTGAACTCGAAGCGCCTGCGCGTGGGTCAGGTCCTGCGCATCCCGACCGCCGTCCCGGCGGAGCCGGAGCCGGGCGAAACCGCATCGCAACCCGGCACCGGCGAGTACCGCATCGGCAAGAACGAGACCCTGAGCCACATCGCGGCCAAGGTCTACGGCAAGAGCTCGCGCTGGAAGGACATCTGGGCCGCCAACAAGAGCGTGATCCCGAACCCCAACCGCATGCCGATCGGCACCGTGATCGTCATCCCCTGACCGGGAGCGCCCAGGAGCGCCCGCCCGACAGGCCGGCATGCGCAGCTCGAGAGGAGAAGAAAGCCGCTCTGTCCGAGCGGCGCTCCTGAGGAGCGCCGGCCTGACAGGCCGGCATCGAAGTTCGTCGAGCTGCGCAGGCCCGACAAGGGCCGCTCTGTCGGAGCGGCGCTCCTTCGCAGCCTCCGCTGCGAGCCCCGGCACGCCCGGCGACGTCGTCGTCCCGTCGTGTTTCAATGAGCCGGCGTCGATGCGGTTGTCGACGCCGCCCCGACGGAGCCCGACGGTGTCCTCCGAAACCCTGCGCGATCCTCGTCCCGTGACGCCGGCCCTGCCGGCCGGCGGTCGCGTGCACTTCGTCGGCATCGGGGGGATCGGGATGTCGGCCGTGGCGCGGCACCTCGTCGCCCGGGGCTTCCGGGTCTCCGGTTCCGATGCCGTGCCCTCGCCGGTCACCGAGGCCCTGACCCGCGACGGCGTCAGCCTCCATGTCGGCCATGCCGCGGGTCACATCCCGCGCGGCGCCTGCACGGTGGTCGCCACGGCCGCGGTCTCCGACGACAACCCCGAGCTCGTCGCCGCGCGGCGGCGGAAGCTCCGCGTTCTCTGCTACGCCGAGGCGCTCGATCTCGTCAGCCGCGATCGCGACACCGTCGCCGTGGCCGGCACGCACGGCAAGACGACGAGCTCGGCGATGATCGCCTTCATCCTCCGCTCCGCCGGTCTCGAACCGGGTGCTGTGATCGGGGGTCTCGTCCCCCAGCTCGGCGGCAACAGCCTGCTGGGGGAGGGCGCGCCCTTCGTCACCGAGGCCTGCGAGTACGCCCGCTCCTTCCTCCGGATCTCGCCGCGCCACGCCGTCATCACCAACGTCGGCGACGACCACCTCGACTACTACCGCTCCCTCGACCGCCTGCGCGCGGCCTTCCGGAGCTTCGCCGAGGCCCTGCCCCGCGAGGGCCTCCTCGTGACCTCGTCGCGGGTCGCGCGCGACCTCGACCTGCGCGGCGTCTTGAAGGCGCGCATGCTCACCATCGGCGCCAAACAGCACGACGTGCGCATCCTCGACCGCGACGGCGGCTTCGTTCTCGTCATGCCCGACGGCGAGCGCTCGGCGGAGATCCGTCTGCATCTGCCGGGACGGCACAACCGCATGAACGCGGCCATGGCCGCGGTCCTCTGCCGCCGCGCCTACGACCTGCCCTTCGCGGCGATCGTCCCGGCCCTCGAGGCCTTCGAGGGGGTCGAGCGTCGCTTCCGGGTGCTGGTCGATCGCCCCGAGCGCGTCGTCATCGACGACTACGCCCATCACCCGGCCGAGGTCGAGGCGACCCTCCTGGCCACCCGCGAGCGCTTCCCGAGGCGTCGCATCGTGGCGGTCTTCCAGCCCCACCTCGCCGACCGCGTGCGGCGTCATCGCGCGGGCTTCCTGAACGCCCTGGCCTACGCCGACGAGGTCGAGCTGCTGCGCGACTACGAGGTCGTCGGCCGCGACGAGAGCGACCGCGGCGGCGCCCAGCTGCTCGGCGAGGCCTTCGCGAGCCTCGGCATGGCCGTCCCCTGTCACGCCGACATCGAGTCGGCCGCCCGGTCCCTGGGCAACCGGCCCGAGCGCGGCGAGGTCTACTGCATCATGGGCGCGGGCGACATCGGAGAGCTGAGCCTTGAGCTGGCGCGCGCGCTTCGCTGAGATCCGGACCGGGAACCGCGAGCTCGCCGAGCTCACGACCTGGAAGATCGGCGGCCGCGCCCGCGACTTCCTCGAGCCCGAGGACGCCGAGCAGGCCCTGGCGCTCTTCGCCGAGCTGCATGCGGCCGGCGAGGAGCCCCTCGTCCTCGGCGGCGGCGCCAATCTCCTGATCGATGACGGCGGCCACGAGCGACCGATCATCCACCTCGGTCGCCTCCGCGACCTCGATGAGGAGGGCGAGACCCTCCGCGTCGCGGCGGGCTACCCCTTCCTGAAGCTGGTCGGCGAGATGAGCCGCGCCGGACGCTCGGGCATCGAGGGCCTCGCCGGCATCCCCGGCCAGATGGGCGGCATCTGTCGCATGAACGCCGGCGGCCGCTGGGGCGAGATCAGGGACGTCATCGACCGCGTCGTCGTGGCGACGCCCGAGGGCGAGCGCCTCGTGCTCGGCCGCGACGAATGCGGCTTCTCCTATCGCAGCTCCGCGCTCCCCGGTCTCGTGCTCGAGGTCGTGCTCGCGCTCGGCCGCGGCGATCCCGGCGCCTTGCGCGCCCGGGCCGCCGAGTACCTGAAGATCAAGGGCGCGAGCCAGCCGCTCAAGATCCCGAGCGGCGGCTGCTGTTTCGCCAACCCCGAGGGCATCTCGGCCGGTCAGCTGGTCGATGAACTCGGCCTGAAGGGCGAACGCCGCGGCGACGCCCAGATCTCCGAGCAGCACGGCAACTTCATCGTGAACCTCGGGCAGGCGAGCTTCGCCGACACCGTGACCCTCCTCGAACTCGTCGAATCCGAGGCCCTCTCCCGCCGCGACATCCGCCTCCGGCGCGAGATCGGCATCTGGCCAAGCCCCCGCTGAACACCGGAATCGCACTCGGGCTCTCCACGAGCCCCAAGCGCAGCGCCCGTTGCGGCTTCCGGCAGCGGCCTCCGGAGAGGGCGGATCTGTCCCCGGCCGGTCCTAAGGTGGCGAAACGGGTCAAGGGGACCCGCCGCGCTGGCCTTCAAACGAAAGGACTCCTCATGGACGCTGGAAAGTACATCGATCGTCGCCTCCACCCCGTTCGCGTCGCCATCGGCCTCCTCAACCACGAGCTCGAGCTCGCCGGCGGCGAGACCGTCGTCACGATCGACAAGGACACCCTCCGCAGCATCGTGGAGACCACCCAGCTCTTCGTCGAGGACTTCGACCGCAGCCTCGGCAAGCTGAAGGAGAAGAGCAACAAGCACTTCATGAACACCGCGGCCGCCACCAAGGTCGGCTGAGACCCTGGTCTCGTGAAGGCGCGCGAACCGGGCCGGCGACC
>JBFIHP010000384.1:0-4120 GCA_041601735.1 Planctomycetota bacterium
CTCGGAGCTTCTTCCGGAAAATCCGCGTCTTTTTGCGCTCGGGTGCGGGTCCGGGCGGCTGCGCCCGGACCCCCCAGGCCGGATCGGAGGGTCGTCGGTCCGGCTCCAGTCGAGGTCGCCCGGCCGGTCCGCGTGCGGATCGCGATCGGCGCGTCGCTCGCGGCTTCGCCCGGTTCGTGCCGGGCCGGTGCCGGCTTCGGCAGCTCGGCGGCGGTGACGCTCGCCCGCCCTGCGGTTGCTGGGCTCGGGATCTGATCGAGGTCTCGATCCTGTCGTCTTGCGGCGCCGACCGCGCCGCGGAGGATGCCGCAGAATCGCGCGCGTCCTGCGCGAACAAACCCGCAGCCTCGAGCGACTGCGCGATTGCACCATGCGACGATGGCAGTCGCGGGAGCGCGCTTCGCGATCGCCGCGCACGGACGAACGGCGCCGCAAAGACTCGAGACGAGCGTGCGGTTTCGTGCGCGTCGATGCACCGCAGCGCGATCGCGGCTTGCGTGATTGTCGTCGTGAACGAGCGGGACTAAGTTCGAGTCAGTCTCGCGACTCCTCGGTGCTCTCCCCTCTGTCCGAGTCGAGTCATTCGCTCACCCCCCAACGACGAAAGGAGACGATCTCATGGCACGAGCATGCTTGATCATCTCGGCGCTCTTCATCATCGCATCCCTCATTCCGACCGGCCTGGCCCAGCTGCCCCTGGAGACCGAACTCATCATCGACGGCGACTTCGAGGCCGCCGATCTCTCGGCCTGGACACCATCCACGGGTTCGACCTCGCATTTCGTCATCTCCTCCTACGGCCTGGCCGACACGCCCTCGACCGCCATCGCCGCGCAGATCGGCGGTGCGACGGCCCTGGCGCGCGCGGTCAGCAACCATTCGAACGGCATCTTCCTCGAGCAGTCCTTCGACCTCAGCGGCAACGCCGCCGCGGTCGATGCGGGCACGCTCGGCGTGCGCCTCGGGGCGAATCTCGGCGGCCATTCGTCCGACGAGGATCGGACCGAGGTCTACGCCCGCTTTTACAACGACGTCGGAGGCGAGCTGACGACACCCTTCGTGGCCTCGGGGATCGGCTACCTCTCGGCCACGAATCGGAACTTCGAGACCACCATGCAGACTCGCGAGGGCCTGTTTCCGATTCCCCCCGGGACGCGGACTCTCGACATCGAGGTGCGCTTCTATCGCCTGACCGGCGTCGCGGCCAACGGCTACGTCGACAACGTCAGCGCGCAGATCACCGCCAACCTCTCGACGCCGGCCCTGCCGTTGGATACGGAGCTGCTCGACAACGGCGATCTCGAGGCCCCCTCCCTGATCAACCCGGCCCTCGGCAGCTCCTGGACGGTGACGTCCGGTTACTTCTACCTGGCCCAGTACGGCGGAAGCGAGCTGCCGCTCTTCACGGTCAGCGCCGACATCGGGGGCGGCAATCAGCTGGTTCGCGGCGGCTACAACCACTCGTCACCGGCCGTGGCCGTCCAGCAGTTCGACGTGAGCGGCAACGCCTTCGCGATCGACACCAACGCGCTCTCGGTGAAGATCAGCGGTCACTTCGGCGGTTTCAGCACCGACGAAGATCGCGCCGAACTCTACGCCCGCTTCTACAACGACTCCGGCGGAGAGCTGACGACGCCCTTCGTGACCTCCGCGATCGGCTACGTGTCCGCGGGCAACCGGAACTTCGAGACCACGCTGCTCCGCAAGGGGGGTGAGTTCCCGATACCGGCCGGTACCCGGCGACTCGACGTCGAGCTGCGGATCTACCGTCTGGCCGGCACCGTGTCGCACGGCTACGCCGACGAGTTCAGCGCGATGCTCACCACGACGGCCCTGCCGCCGGCAACGCCGGTGGGTGTCGAGCTGATCGACAACGGCGACTTCGAGAACGGCTTGATCGTGAATCCGAGCAACCCGCAGGGCTGGTTCGGTACCGGCACCGGACAGCTCGTCGCCGCGCCCTACGGTGCGCCGGGGCTCCCGCTGCCGGGTGTCTCGAACACCATCGGCGGCGGCACCTACCTCTTGACCTCGCTGTGGAACAACGCCGGTCAGTACTCGATGAAGCAGACGTTCGACCTGCGCGGCGACGGAGCCGACATCGACGCGGGCAATCGCGGTGCTCATGTCGAGGCTCACCTCGGCGGACTCGCGAACGACATCGACTACGCCTACGTCTTGCTCTCCTATCTCACCCAGTTCGGCGGCGTGATCGCGCAGGACTCCGTCGGGCCGGTCTATCAGGCCGATCGAGGCAACCTGACGACCCTGCTCTTCCGTCAGGGCGACTTCACGATTCCCTTCGGCACGCGCTTCCTCGACTACGAGATCGTCCTCGTCCGAGCATCGGGGGTCGCGCTCGACGCCACGGCCGACAACCTCCATCTCAGCCTGACGGACACGACGCAGGTCCTGCTCTACCCGGGTTCGGACGAGGATCTGAGATTGAAGTCGGGCATCAACAGCCTGCCTTCGACCGGCCCGGGCGCCGATCTGAAGACCGCGAGCGCCGGAGACGTCTGGAACGTCTCGATCGACTCACCTCTCGGGACGAACGACTTCCTGCTCTTCTACCTGCTCGGCAATCACTTCCCGACGGGCTTCCCGCCCGCGAGCCCGTTCGGCTTCCCGGAGGTGCACTTCGATCCGATGGATCCGGGCTTCTTCCCGATCGTGGATGCGGGTGCGCCGAATCCCTTCTTCGGATCGCCGGTGATCCTGCCCCAGGGGAACCACTATCAGTTCTGGATCCCCACGGGTGCTGCCGGCGTGAGCGTCATCATCCAGGCGATCGCGCTCAATCCGAACACGGCCAATGCCTGGTTCGCGGCCTCCGAGGCCCATGAGCTGCAGATCCTGCCCTGACGATCCCTCCTCCTCGGCACGGCCGTCCGGCCCTCGGGTCGGGCGGCCTCTTCTTGGGCCGAGGGGTCAGGCGTAAGGCGGCCTGGTGTAACCCGCGGGCGAGGTCGTGAAGATCTCGCAGCCATCCTCGGTCACGCCGATCGAGTGCTCGAACTGGGCCGAGAGCTTCTTGTCGATCGTGACGGCCGTCCACTCGTCGGCGAGGATGTTCGAGCGCCAGTGGCCGACGTTGATCATCGGCTCGATGGTGAAGAACATGCCCTTCTTCAGGGTGACGCCGCGCCCCGCCTCGCCGTAGTGGTTGACCTGGGGCTCGCAGTGGAACTCGCGGCCGAGGCCGTGGCCGCAGAACTCGCGCACGACCGAGTAGCCCTCGCCTTCGGCGACGGCCTGGATGGCGGCGCCGATGTCGCCGGTCTTGGCGCCGGGCTTCACCGCCGCGATGCCGGCCATGAGACTGCGATAGGTGCAGTCCACGAGCTTGCGGGCCTCCTCGGAGACCTCGCCGACCAGGAACATCCGGCTGGTGTCGCCGTGCCAGCCGTCGAGGATCGGAGTGACGTCGATGTTGATGATGTCGCCGTCCCGGAGCACCTGGTCGGGGGCGGGGATGCCGTGGCAGATCACCTCGTTGACCGAGGTGCAGATCGACTTCGGGAAGCCCTTGTAGCCCAGCGGCGCCGGAACCGCGCCGCGCTCCACCTGGAAGTCATGGCACAGACGATTCAACTCCTCCGTGCTCACCCCCGGCTTCACGTGAGGCGTGATGAAGTCCAGGCACTCGGCGGCGAGCCGTCCGGCGGCGCGCATGCCGTCGAACTCGCGCTGACTGTGGATGATGATCTGCTTGCGCTTCGGAAACATCGGCTTCTCGATCGACCCCGGTGAGTCCTGGTGATGCCGCATTCCGGCTCCGATGGCAAGGCCGGCGGCGAAATCCCTCGCGCTCGGGCTTCCGACGGGCCCGGCGGCGCTTTTGAACCGACCGGGAGTCCGCTAACCTCCCTCGACGACGAACCAGACGCGACCGAATGCAGACCCGCACCATGAAGAAGATCCTCATCGTCGGCGCCGGACAGAGCGCCCCCTATCTCATCCACTACCTGCTCGAGCTGGCCTCGGGCGAGGACTGGCAGGTGACCGTCGCCGACATCGACGTCGAGGCGGCCCGCGCGCGGGTGGGGGACCATCCCCGCGGCCGGGCGATTCCCTTCGACGTGAACGACGCCGAGCTCCGGACCGGCGAGATCCGCGC
>JBFIHP010000385.1:0-4117 GCA_041601735.1 Planctomycetota bacterium
AACAAGGTTTTCCAGGGCTTCCCCTGCTTCGGAACGACGAGCCGCGACTTCCGGGCCATCGCCACGCTCCACCTCGATGCCGGCGGTACGAGGACCCTCGAGAGGTGGATCAGCTTCGAGAAGGGCACGGCCTATTCCGATCCCGACCGCATCGAACTGGAGTCGTGGAACCGCTACGTCGGGAGGGAGTCGGGCAAGCCGCGCTTCACCGCCACGGCGCGCGTGATCGGCGACCGGCGCGCACTCGAGAAGATCGACAAGGTCTTCTTCCGGGAGGAGACCGGAGCGGACCGGAAGGAGTACCAGTCCTGGTGCGAGCCGGGCGAGATGAACTGGGCCTGGGGACTCAACGACCCCGAGAGCGGGGTCCTCGACGCGCGCATCGTGATGAAGGACGGAACCGAGAAGAAGATCCGCCACCGGCACCGGCGCATCATCCAGCCCGACGACAACCTCGGCTTCTCGGTGGAGATGCAGGAGAAGCCCGAGACCTACCTCGACTTCAAGCACCAGGACACGCACCAGTTCACGATCCGGCCCTTCGGACCCGACGAGGATCTGGTCCGCGTGATCGGCATCGAGTGGTATCACGAGCCCCTCGAGCGGCGCGAACGGACCGTTCACGCCTTCCATCGCACCGGCCTCGCCAAGGCGCAGGCCCTGACCAGCGTGCTGACCGGGCCCTTCGAACTCGAGGCCAAGCTCCGCTATCACACGGGTCGTGAGGAGTGGATGACGCTCCCGATGTCCCGGCTCACCAGCGGCGAGATCCGGCCCGCGATCTCGTTGCGAGCGAAGGAGAAGTTCTGGGGCTACGACGAGGGTCGCCCCTGGTGGGACGTCGAGCTGATGATCGCCCGGGACGAGGCCGCCCACCCCGCCGAGGTCGCGAGGGTGACCTACCGGCTGCATTCGATCGACCTCGAGAAACCCTACAAGCCCTTCGTGTCCACCGACCCGGACGGTCGCTTCGGCCTCCGCATCGACCGCCCCTGCAGGATCGCCGCCGAGGTGGTGTTCAAGGACGGCAGCACGGCCCGCCTCGAGGGATTCTCGAGCGCCAACGCCGTCCGTCGCGAGACCCCCTACTTCCTGGTCCGCCTGCACGACAACTACAAGTGGGAATTCCCGGACCGCGAACTCATGGTCCTCGATGCCTGGGAGGGGATGCGCTCGCAGATCGCCGAGGTCGTCTGGGACGCCGAGCTCGACTACTTCGACAAGACGGTGGACTGCAAGGACGGCGTGCCCGGCCTTCTGGCCTACGCCCGGACCCCGGGCAACCCCGAGACCATGACCGTCACTCTCAGACTGAAGGACGGCAAGAAGATGACCTGGAAGCCGAAACTCGGCGAGCCGCGTCCGACGATCAACTGGACCTACTCCAAGCGCTACTGGGGCAACGACTGGTGGCAGGTGGACGCCTGGATCGTCGGCGACTGGATCGAGATCGCCGGGCTCTGGAAGTCCGTGACCATCGGCTCGAGCTCGGACCCGCTGAAGTTCAACGACGTGGGCGCCTGGCCCGGCAGCCGCAAGCGCGCCTACGCGAAGTCCGGAAGCCACACCGTCAGCCCGGGTTCCCTCTCGGAGGACCGGAAGCTCTCGGGCACGACGATCACGCTGGGTGACGACGCCGCGAAGCCCGGCGAGGACCTCGTGCTCGAGCTGCGACCGTCACCCTTCCGCCACGAGCTGGCGACCGTTCCCGAGTGGCTGATGATGGTGCGCGGTCCCGAGCGACACCTCGAGCGGATCGAGCGCGTCGTCTACGACTACGAGGACGACCGCAGGCGATCGGCGAACGTCCGGCATCGCTGGGGCGAGTTCCACCACGGCTTCGAGCACCGCGCCTTCGCGCCGAAGGCGCCGGCGGTCACGGCGACCGTCCACTTCAGGAAGGGCGGCACGCAGGTCCTGAAATCGAAGGGCGAATGAACAGGGACCGTCGGCACCCGGGCGTCAGTCGTCCTCGAATTCGAGCCGGATCACCGCGTTGAGATCCGATCGGTTGTCGATCCGAAACCGGTCGCCTTCGGCGAGCTTCAGGTAGCAGTTGCCGTCCTCGTCGAGCGGCGTCTCGAAGAGGATCGACCCGCCGTCCTGCTCCGCGCTGATGTCGATCGTTCCGGGACCGTCGTTCGCGACCGCCATGGATCCTGCGGGGCCGCTGTAGGCGAATCGGCCCTTCGGGCCCAGCTCGATCGTGGTAGACCAGCCCGAACTGCAGGCGCCGAGCAGGAGGAGGGACAGGATCGCGATCAGGCTCTTGCAGGTCATGGGCATCTCCCTTCGTCGTTCCCGGCGATGATCGTACCAGCAGCGAACCCGAAGCTCGAACGCCAGGTGCGAGCAAAGCCGGGATGGACCGGCACGGTACGCCCCGGGCGGCCTGGTCGGCCGGTCGTGCCGGCTACTCTCGTTCCGAACTCGGGGCCGAGTACCGGCGAGTTCAGTCGGGCTTCGGCAGGCTGAGCTGGAAGTTCTCGCCGAAGGCGTCGGAACGCACCTCGTTCAGGAGGCCGTGCCAGATGTGGTCGGGGTTCTTCTCCACCTCGAGGACCGTCTCGCGCATCTTGGCCAGCACCGCCGGTTCCTCCTCCTCGTAGACGTCGCCCGACAGCAGCCGGATGATGTCGAGACGGTACTTCGGGCTGTGTACGAAGTAGGTGAAGAGGACGTTCAGGCGGTAGTAGATCGAGATGAACTTGTACCAGTTCTCGCAGCCCCAGCGGACGCGCTCCTCGTACTCGGCGAAGGCCTTGCGCGAGAAGTCGCCGGTCTTCGCCGCCTCGAGCACGCAGGCGCTCGCGAACTTCGCCGAGGTCATGGCGATGCTCACGCCCGACGAGAAGATCGGATCGACGAAGCGCGCCGCGTCGCCGACGAGCGCCCAGCGGTCGCCCGCGACCTGCTTCGAGGAGTAGCTGTAGTCGGTCTCCACCGTGAAGTCGCGGATCTGCTTGGCGCCGCGCAGCTTCTCGGCGATCTCGGGACGGCTCTCGAGGCAGTCCCAGAAGAAGCGTTCCCGGGTCTCCTTCGAGCCCTCGAAGTACTTCTTCGGCGTCACGACGCCGAAGCTGGTGATCCGGTCGGTGATCGGGATCTGCCAGACCCAGCCCGAGATCTTGGGCAGGAAGTGGATGAAGATGAAGTCCTCCTTGCCCTCGATGTCGCGGGGGAAGTCCTCGAACCAGGTGTGGATCGCGTGCTGGTCGAACTGCGAGTCCTTGACCTTGATGCCGAGCTTGCTGCCGATGACGGTCCGCCGCCCCGAGGCGTCCATGACCAGGCGGCAGCTGAGCGTCTCGGGCTCGCCGTCCTTGGCCTTGACGGTCACCGTGACGAAGGGCTGCGCGTCCAGATCGAAGTCGACGACCGCGCATTCCTCGCGCACCCGGGCACCGAGGCCCTCGGCGTGCTTCAGGAGGAGCTGGTCGAACTTGCCGCGATCGACGTGATAGGTGTAGGCCTGGCTGTAGCCGTCCATCTCGGCTCGTTCGCCGAATTCGATGCCGACCTCGTAGTCCTCGGTCAGGTTCTCGAAGTCGTGATCGTAGATGCTCTTGTTGCCGGCCGAGGTCCAGGCGGCGCCGTACTTGTGCGGGAAGCCGGCCGCCTCCATCACCGGGATGAAGTCCAGATCCTTGAAGACCCGGGTCGTCGCCGGCACCAGGGACTCGCCGACGTGCGGACGCGGAAACTTCTCGCGCTCCAGGACCAGGACGTCGAGTCCGCCCCTGGCGAGATAGCAGGCTGCCGTCGAACCGGCCGGTCCGCCGCCGATGATGATCACGTCGTGATCGGGCTTCGTCTTGTCGATCATCTCGATCGCTCCTTCGCTCTGCGTCGTGGTCCGCGCGCTCCGGCGCGGACACCTGGGTTCATCTGCGGTGGCCGCGCAGATAGCTGTTCGTGTTGTAGAGGGTCATCCGCTGGAGCTCGACGTCCACGAAGCCGGCCTCCTCGATCCAGGATCGGGTCTCGGAGAAGGCATGGTTCCGGGCGTCGGGCGCGGTGCAGCCCTCCCCCGTGGCGGCGCCGCGCCCGGGCCTGGGCCGGCTCTTCCGCCGCTCCCGCCTGGGGGTGGTGGGGACCCTGGTCACCGGGCTCGCCA
>JBFIHP010000386.1:0-4100 GCA_041601735.1 Planctomycetota bacterium
AACATCAACGCCGACACCGTCGCCGCCGAGGTCGCGCGCGCCCTCGGCGCCGCCAAGCTGATCTTCCTGACCTCGGTCGCCGGCGTGATGGAGGACCGCAACGACCCGACCTCGCTGCTCTCCTACCTCGACCTCGCCGATCTCGGCGCGCTCGAGGAGAACGGAGCGCTGCAGGACGGCATGCTGCCGAAGTGCCGGGCCATCGCCCGCGCGCTCGAGGGCGGCGTCGAGCGCGTCCACGTCATCTCCTACCTCATGGAGGACAGCCTCATCCTCGAGGTCTTCACCAACGAGGGCTGCGGCACGCTGATCGAGGGGGTGAAGAAGACGAGCCCGCACGCGGGCGGCGAGGCCAAGAGCGGCGAGGCCTCCTCGTGAACCTCGATCAAGCCCGCATCCTCGCCCTGCACCGCGACCTGGTGAAGATCCCCTCGGTCTCGAAGAACGAGGCCGAGATCGTCGCCTTCGTCGCCGGCTTCCTCGACCTCCCGGGGATCGACGTCCGCGTGATCGGCCGCAACGTCGTCGCCCGCCGCGGGAGCGGCCCGAGCTTCCTCCTCAACTCCCACCTCGACACCGTGCCGCCGGCGCCGGACTGGACCCGCGATCCCTTCGACGTCGTGAGCGAGGACGGGAAGGTCTGGGGGCTGGGGTCCAACGACGCCAAGGCCTCCGTGGCCGCGATGATCGCCGCCTTCCTCGGCGCCGACGTCGAGACCCTCGGCCTCGAACTGGTCCTGACCCTGGTCTGCGACGAGGAGACCGGCGGCGCCGGCACCGAGCTGGTGCTGCCGAAGCTGATCGAGGAGGGGCTCAGACCGCTCGGCGCGGTGGTCGGCGAGCCGACGAGCCTCGACGTCGCCGCCAGCCAGAAGGGCATGATGGTGATGGAGCTCATCGCGCGCAGCGAGAGCGCGCACTCGGCCAACGCGCGAGCGCTCGGCCTCGACAACGCGGTCTTCAAGCTGGCGCGCGACCTCGTCGCGCTCGAGGGCGTCGATCTCGGCCCCGAGGACGAGGGCCTCGGCCGCACGACGATGGAGCCGACCGTGCTCAGCGGCGGCCACGCCCGCAACCGGACGCCGGCGGAGGTGCGCTGCGTGCTCGACCTGCGCACGGTGCCGACGACGCCGCACGGCGAGCTGGCCGAACGCCTGGCGAAGGTCGTCGCGGGCGAGCTGGTCGCGACCTCCGTCCGCCTCGAACCCAGGGCCTGTCCCGAGGACGCCATGGTGCTCGCGGCCGCACGCGCGGCGCGACCCGGGGCGCGGGTCTACGGCTCGCCCACGATGTCCGATCTCGTCTTCATGAAGGACTGGCCCGCGATCAAGTGCGGCCCCGGCCTGAGCGCGCGGTCGCATCGCGCCGACGAGTTCGTCCTGGAGAGCGAGATCCTCGACGGCGTCCTGTTCTACAGCCGCCTGATCGACGAGATGGCGCTGCGCGCGGGGGGCGACTACCGGGAGGAGAACGCATGAGCCGGCTCTGGGACAAGGGCAAGGGCCTCGACGAGCTGATCCTCGCCTTCACCGTCGGTCGCGACCACGAGCTCGATCAACGCCTCGTCGCCTTCGACCTTAGGGCCTCGATCGCGCACGCGACGATGCTCGCCGCGCGGGGTCACTTCGACGCCGGCGAGCTCGCCGCCCTGAGCGAGGCTCTGGGCGAGATCGGGCGCGAGCACCGCGAAGGCGTCTTCAGCATCGCGCTCGAGGAAGAGGACTGCCACACCGCGATCGAGAACCGTCTGGTCGAGAAGCTCGGCCCGCTCGGCGGCAAGATCCACCTCGGGCGCTCGCGCAATGATCAGGTTCTCGCGGCGCTCCGGCTCTACCTGAAGCAGGTCGTGAGCGAGCTGCGCGAGGCCGCGACGGGGCTCGTCGCCGCACTCGAGGCCGTCGCGGCCCGTGACGGCGCCCTCGAGCTTCCGGGCTACACGCACATGCAGCGGGCGATGCCCTCGAACGTCGCCCTCTGGGCCGGCGGCTGGGGCGCCTCCTTCGCGGACGACGTCGAGGGACTCGCGGGCGCCTTGCGCCGCATCGACCGCAACCCGCTCGGCTCGGCGGCCGGCTACGGAACACCGGGGCTCGAGCTCGACCGCGAGCAGACGCGCGAGCTCCTCGGCTTCGCGGCGGTCGAGACGCCGGTCACCGCGGTCCAGCTGGCGCGCGGCAAGGCCGAGGCGGGGCTGCTCTTCGAGATCACGCTGCTGATGCAGGACATCGGCCGGCTCGCCGCCGAGCTCTGCCTCTACAACTCGAGCGAGTTCGGCTTCGTCGCGCTGCCGGAGTCGATGACGACCGGCTCGTCGATCATGCCGCAGAAGCGCAACCCCGACGTCTTCGAGCTGCTGCGCGGTCACGCGGCGCTGGCGCGCGGTCGTCTCGACGCGGCCCTCGACCTCACGATGAAGCTGCCATCCGGCTACCATCGCGACCTGCAGCTGCTGAAGGTGCCGCTCTTCGACGGCATCGATGCCGCCTTCCTCGCGATCGAGGTGATGCGGAGGGCCCTCGAGGGCCTGCAGTTCCGGCGCGAGCGGCTGGCGCAGGCGATGAGCCCCGAGCTGCACGCGGCGGAGCGGGCCTTCGAGCTGGTGCGACAGGAAGGCCTGAGCTTCCGCGAGGCCTATCGCCGGGTGGCCGAGGAGCTGGAGCGCGAGCGACGATGAGACGACCGGTCGCGATCGCCGCCCTCTTCGCCCTCAACGCCTTGCTGGTCGGCTGCTGCATGCCCGACGGCCTCGTCGGCCTGCAGCCGGGCGAACGCGAGGGCGTCCGCGCCCTGATCACGACGATCGGCGAGTACGGCGCCGAGACCGGCGACGAGCGCGCGCAGCGCATTCATGCCGAGCTCGCGGCCTGCCTCGAAGACGGTCGTTTCCTGCGCGGCGACTGCGAGGGGGAGTACATCCTCGGCCGCACCTGCGACGATCTGGTCTGCCTCGACACCGACGTCCCCTACGACATCGATCGGCTCAGGCGAGATCCCACGGCCTGCATGCTCGCGCTCGCGATCCTCTACCACGAAGGAGTCCATCTCGAGCAGAGCCTCGGCGACTACCTCTTCAGCGACCACGAGAAGGACGCCTACCTCACGACCCACGTCATGCAGCGCTGGATCGCCGCCGAGACCGCGGCGAGGGTCGCGCCCCTTCCGGACGTCACCTTCGGTCCCGAGGAGGTCTTCGCCGCCCTCGAGGAGGTGCGCAGCGGCATGGGGCAGGACTACCTCGCGGAGATCTGCCCCGCGACCTCGCGCCGGCAACGCCTCATGGACTGGGTCGGCGAGCACATCCGGAGCGACCTGGCCTGGCTCGAGGTGCCGCCTCGGGCCTACGAGGTCGTCGTGCGCGAGGACGGCCTGCTCGAGGCCGAGATCGACCTGGCGGTCGTGCGCGGCAAGCTCGGTCCGCGCGTCAAGACGACCTATCTCGGGCGCAAGGAAGGCGGCCAGGCGCCGACCTGGAGCACGCCGCGACTCATGATCGAGAGCGCCGCGGACGTCGAGTTCGCGATCGGTTGGTACCTCGCGCGCCGCGGCGAAGGCCCGGACCAGGGCGACGACTGGAATCGCGAGAAGATCGGCCCGGCCTCCTTCCGCTTCGACGATCAGAACCTGGTGCTGGTCCTGACCCCGCCCCTCGGCGAGGGCGAGCCGAAGATCGCCTTCGCGCTCAGCGTCCTGGTGCGCCTTCCGGCTCGTGCGGAGACGCCGACTCCTTGAGTTCGTCTGCCCGGGGTCGCGAGGCCGCGGCCACGCGGCCGCTCTGCCAGCGATCCTTCTCCGCGAGGACCGAGCGCGGCCCCGCGCCGTCGAGCCAGGCCGCCGCCCCGGCATCGTCCCTCAGGTAGCGATCGAGGAAGGCGGTCGAGAGCGCGAGGATGGCGCGGTGATGCGCCGGATCGGCTCGCTTCACCGGACCTTCTCCGAAGACCGAATGCTCGGCCCCGTCCAGCAGGAGTTCGTACTTCTCGGGCCCGGGCAGCGCCGGATAGACCGCGAGCCGGTTCTCGACGTCCACGTCGCCGATCAGCGCCACGTCCTTCGTCCCGGTCATGAGGAGCCAGGGGATCTTCACCCGGGCGAAGGCCCGA
>JBFIHP010000387.1:0-4099 GCA_041601735.1 Planctomycetota bacterium
GATTTCGGGCAGCGCAGCGGTTCCCGTGCCCTGGATCGAGAAGTCGTAGGCGCCCTCGTCGGGGTCGTCGTTTGCGATGTCGATCGCGGCGCTGCGCAGCCCGACGACGCTCGGGTCGAAGGTCAGCGTGAAGGTGGTGAAGCTCGCGGGCGCGATCGTGACCGGCGGTGCGATGCCGCTGACCTCGAAGTCGGTCGCGTGCGCGCCGCTCGAGATCACGGAGGTGACCTCGAGGTCGTCCGTGCCTTCGTTCTGGATCTCGAAGACGTGCACGACCGTGGCGCCATCGACGTCCGCGTCTCCGAAGTCCGTGCCTTCGGCGACGCTCGGGGTGAGGTCGCCGTCGGGAATCGAGACGCCCTGGTACTCGACGTCGATTTCGGGCTGCGGGATCGTGCCGGTGCCCTGGATCGAGAAGTCGTAGGGGCTCTCGTCCGGACGGGTGTAGCCGGCCGGGCCGCCGCGGGTGCGGATGTCGCCGTAGAGCTCGTTACGGCCGGTGAGCATCTTGTGCGGGTAGCACTGGTGCGAGACGTCGAGCACGAACTGATCGCGCTTGAAGTCGAAGACGCGGTGCAGGGCCACCGTGAGGTCGGCGATTCCGAGGCCGGAGCCGAAGTGGCCGCCGTTGACCGGCATGACCTCGACGATGCGATCGCGGATCTCCTCGGCGATCTGCTCGAGTTGGGGCACCGACAGCTTCTTCAGGTCGTCGGGGCCGGAGATCGAGTCGAGCAGCTTCCTGTCGGGGTTCTCATCCTTCATGACTGAGCTCCGCATCGGCGAGTTCCTTGGGCAGGGCGAACTCGACACTCTCCTCGGCGTAGACCTCGACGTGGTGATCGGCGTAGCCCAGGGCGGCGAGGCGCTCCAGGAGTTCCTCGACCAGGCTCTCGGGCGCCGACGCGCCGGCGCTGACGCCGACCGACTTCTTGCCGTCCAGCCAGGTCGGGTCGAGCGACTCGGCCGTTGGAATGAGGTAGGCCGCTCGGCCCGCGCTCTCGGCCACCTCCTTCAGGCGCAGCGAATTCGACGAGTTCGCCGCGCCGAGGATGAGGAAGACGTCGGTGGTGGGGACCATCTGCTTGATCGCCCGCTGGCGGTTCTGGGTGGCGTAGCAGATGTCCTCCTTCGCGGGCAGCCGGACCTGGGGGAACTTGGTCTTCACCGCCTCGACGATGCCGGCGGTGTCGTCCAGGCTGAGGGTCGTCTGGGTCACCAGCGCGAGCTTCTGATCCGACGCGAACTCGAGCTTGGCGACGTCGGCGACCGTCTCGATCAGGTAACTCGAGGTCGGAGCCTCGCCCATCGTCCCCTCGACCTCCTCGTGGCCGGCGTGACCGATCAGGAGGATCTTGTAGCCCTGGCTCACGTAGTGCTGGACCTCGATGTGGACCTTCGCGACCAGGGGGCAGGTCGCGTCGATGACCCGGAGGCCGCGCCGTTCGGCGTCCTCGCGCACGGCGGGGGAGACTCCGTGGGCGCTGTAGATGGTGACGGCGCCGGAGGGGACCTCGTCGAGTTCATCGACGAAGATCGCACCCTTGGGCTTCAGGCCGTCCACCACCGTGCGGTTGTGGACGATCTCCTTGCGCACGTAGATCGGAGCCCCGAACTTCTCCAGCGCCAGCTCCACGATCTTGATCGCGCGCTCGACGCCGGCACAAAAGCCGCGGGGTTCTGCGAGGTTGACCTTCATGAATGTCTTCCCGTCCTGGGTCGGAGCATCCTAACACCAACCCAAGTCGCTGCCGGGATAAAGTTTAGGCGACGACGCGGGAGACGACGCCGGCTCCTCGCCGCGACCTGGATCCAGCTTGGGATTCTGACCATAAATCACCTCGCGACAAGTCCGAAGGCGAACTTTGCCCCGGGCTCCCCCGGGGGCCCCCCGGGCTGCGACCGGGTCCCCGCCGCGGAGCCGCTTCCGGCCTGCCCGCCCCGACTTGCAATCACGGCCCGACTTGCTAAATCTCGAACACGTCGCAGGCTCCGGCCGCTTCCTCCGGGAGGCGCCGCGGGCCCGCCCGACCTCGACCGCAGCGGGACCGGGCGGGCCGCCGACCGAGAACGAGGGTTCATGAACGAGTACGAGAGCATCGGGCCGGAGGCGGTCGAGAAGACCCGCCTGCCGGACATGGTCATCAGCCGGGCCTGCGAGGCCCTGATCGGTCTCCAGAATCACGACGGCCACTGGGTCGGCGAGCTCGAGGGCGACACGATCCTGTCCTCGGAGTACGTGCTCCTCCACTACTTCCTCGGCTGGCACGAACGCGAGGCCGAGGAGATGGAGCGCTGCCTCGCCTTCCTGCGCCGCCAGCAGAACGAACAGGGCGGCTTCTCCCTCTATCCCGGCGGCCCCTCCGACATCAGCGCCAGCGTCAAGGCCTACTTCGTCCTCAAGCTCTTCGGCGACGATCCCGACGCGCCCCACATGGCGAAGGCCCGGCGCAAGATCCAGCGCCTCGGCGGCATCGACGCCTGCAACACCTTCACCAAGATCTACCTCGCGCTCTTCGGTCAGGTCTCCTGGCGCGAGTGCCCGGCGGTGCCGCCGGAGCTGATCCTCTTCCCGCGCTGGTTCCCCTTCAACATCTACGAGATGTCGAGCTGGTCGCGGACCATCGTCATCCCGCTGTCGATCATCTGGGCGCTCAAGCCGCTGCGTGAGGTCCCGAAGCAGGCCCGGATCGACGAGCTCCGCGTCTCCCTCGAGACGGCCCCGGAGTACCAGCGCATCGAGGTGGAGGGCACCTCGAAGACCTGGCAGCTCGTGTTCGGCTCGATCGACAAGGCCGCGAAGCTCACCGAGAGCCTCACCGGACGCCTGAAGATCCGCCCGCTGCGCAACCTCGCGATCCGCCGGGCGCTCGACTGGATGAAGGAACGCTTCGAGGACAGCGACGGTCTCGGCGGCATCTTCCCGCCGATCATCAACTCGCTCATCGCCTTCCAGGCCCTCGGCGTGCCCGAGGACGACAGCCACTTCCAGATGACCAAGAAGTCGCTGAAGGGCCTCCGGGTCTTCACCGACGACGAGCAGATCCGCATCCAGCCCTGCCACTCCCCGGTCTGGGACACCGGCCTCGCGGTGAATGCGCTCGCGCTCGCCGCCGGCGACGAGGTCAAGGAACCGGTGAGGAAGGCCGTGGCCTGGCTGCTCGAGCGCGAGGTGAAGAAGCCCGGCGACTGGGCCAACAAGGTCAACGGGGTGGAACCCGCCGGCTGGTACTTCGAGTACGCCAACGAGTACTACCCCGACATCGACGACACGATCATGGTCATGATGGCGCTGGAACGCGCCGACCTGCCCGAGACCAAGGCCGCGCTCGAGCGCGGCATGAAGTGGGTCCGGGCCATGCAGTCGAAGGACGGCGGTTGGGCGGCCTTCGACCGCGACAACAACCGCTACCTGCTGACCAACGTCCCCTTCGCCGATCACAACGCGATGCTCGATCCGCCGACCTCGGACATCACCGCGCGGACCCTCGAGATGATGGGGCTGTTCGGCATCGGCACCGACGATCCCCAGGTCAAGGCGGCGATCCGCTTCATCAAGAACGACCAGTGTCGCGAGGGCTGCTGGTACGGACGCTGGGGCGTCAACTACATCTACGGCACCTGGCAGGTCCTGCGCGGTCTGAAGGAGATCGGCCAGGACATGGACGAGCGCTGGGTGCAGCGCGGCGCCGACTGGCTCGAGTCGGTCCAGAACCCCGACGGCGGTTTCGGCGAGAGCATCGCCTCCTACGACGATCCCTCGCTGAAGGGCGTCGGCTCCAGCACGCCGAGCCAGACCGCCTGGGCGCTCATGGGCCTGGTCGCCGCCGGGCGGGCCAGGTCGGCGGCCGCGGGCCGCGCCGTCGAGTACCTCACGGCCACGCAGCTGGCCGACGGGACCTGGGAGGAGGAGTACTGGACGGGCACCGGGTTCCCGAAGGTCTTCTATCTCCGCTACCACCTCTATCGCCTCTACTTCCCGATCGCGGCGCTCGCGCTCTGGCGCGATGCGGTGCGCGGCAAGGGCGTGGACGACCAGACGCGGTCGGAGCAGGCGGTCACCTGAGGTGACCGCCAGGCTGCCCTTGCTGCTGGTGGC